>NZ_QEHP01000146.1:14687-15161 GCF_003094695.1 Chryseobacterium sp. HMWF035
AAACAAAACAAATTTACAAAAAAATGTCAACAAACAATTTAAATACTAATAATAACGCATCGCAGACGCTTTTTAGATTCGCGACCAGCAGAAATGCGGAGTTATCTGATCCTAAAAATTTGGAAAGAAGATTTATCTTTAGAAAAGATACCCAGAAAGGAGTATTTGACCAAAAGCTGAACGCATCAACTTCCTTGCAAAAACTTTGTGAGTCTCCATCTTCCCTTCCGTTAACTGTAGAAACAGAACAAACCTTAAAAGCAAAGGATTCTGTATTTTATGATCTGGCAGTATGGGTAGCGAGAAATAAAGCAACAGCGTCCAAGGCGGAATTTGATGCTAAAATCAAGGAATACAAAGACTATTTGGTAACAATTAAAAAAGCAATGCCTGCAATAGATTCAGGTCTTTGGGATAATTTGGTTTATCAGGTAACCACACAAAAAGATTTCTATGCTAAGGAAACACTCATGC
>NZ_QEHP01000147.1:0-9447 GCF_003094695.1 Chryseobacterium sp. HMWF035
TCAATGAAAGCAGCAAAACCTGTAGAAAAAGACAACAAAAACCATCATAGCCAGAGCAAAAAGCAGAAGGCTAAAAAGCCGGTGGTGGTACCTCTGCCTGTGGCGGAAGTTGCTCCTTTACAAACCCAAAAGCCTGAAGAATCTGCAGCTCTTGCAGGATTCGCAACCCCGAATATCAATAAGACGAATGCAAGCGGAATTATTGCTCCGGTTCACGGTTCACAGACCATTTACGATCAGGGTTCCGGGATCATGTTTAAAAAGCATCAGGAAAGTATGGCAGAAACCGGGGATATCAATCATCCGGATACCCAAAAAGCGGAAAAAAATTATACTTCCACGCTGAACATCAGTCAGGTTAAAGATTATCATGATCTAAAATCCGGAACTTCTCTGCCGAAGACGTTGGAGGAACAGGCAGCAGCTCATCAAATGGTTAAAAATCAGAAAACTGCTGCGAAAACGATAGACGAAAAAGAAGCATTAAAAAAGATTAGCAGTAAATCACAAACGTTAAAACCTATTATAGACCAAAAGCCAAAAGAGAGAAAAATTGAGATTAAAACACCTCCGATTAAGCCGATTTTATACAAAGTCAATACTAGTGGCTCAAAAACGAGGATTGATAAAAATACATTCACTCATTCGGGGAATGTCAAAATTAAGGATGGAAAAAAATCTAATAATAATCTAAATACAAAAACTAAGATAGAAAAAGATGACAATTTTGTCATTCCAAAAAATATTCAACCTGTTGTTACTCCAAGAATGGATAAGGCTGTTGATAGCGAACAGGCCGAAATCGCTCCCGATGCACAAACAACACTCAATATTGTTGGATTGGTTGCGGCTGCACAAGAATTTAGAGATCAGGGGGTAGAAGCCAGGTCTCAGGTGAAAACTCAAAATGAAGCAGCGAATACAATCAAAAACAAAATTAAAGAGGTTCAAAAAGAAATTCAAAAATCAGATGCTGATTTAGAGAAATCAGAAGATAGCATAGAAAGTAAAGAAGCTCTCATCCGTAAATTGGAAAAAGGACTGGAAACCTCAGTAAAAAGACAACAAAAAGTAGAACAGGAAGTAGGAATCTATCAACAAGAATATAATAAAAATAAGACCAAGGCAAGTGATTTCAATAGTGAAGCAAAAAATTTACTTAGTGGATCTCAAAAACATCAAGATCCTAAAAATGCTGATTCCGGAACCCTCACTAGAAAATTAAATGAATTAAGTACTAACGCAGGTACGATAAATCAAGCTGTAACTCAGGCAGGAAATACAACTCAAAAACTGTCTCAAGAAGCTCAACAATCTAAAGCTAAAAACGCAAAAATACAGAGCGAAATATTGTCTTCCAGAGCATCAATATTAAAATCAAAAGCTAAACTGGCATCAGATACTAAAAAGAATAAGGAAGCAAAAAGAGAGTTAGGAAAACTTACTCCTAAGCTAAAACAGGTAGAGTCGCAAAGTAAAAAATTAAACCAGGAAGCAGACGGATTAATAACGGATTCTTATGCTATCGAACGTGAGGTTATAAAAACTCAAAATGCTTATTACGCCAATATGGCGTCAGTTGAAGGACGAAACAGCTTAATACAAAAAGAAAAAGATAAAATTCAAAAGGCTCCTAAAGAGCTTAATCAGGCAGAAAGTTTATTAATTGATTTTGCAAAATTAAAAACAGAAGAGCAACAGGTAGCTTTCTTAAGAAAATTAAGCCCAAGCGAACAAAATTTACTAAAAGATAAATTTGAAGAAGTAAATGCTAATTACGATAAAGATCAAGCAGAACATCAAGGTTTAATCGAGCAAAATGTTGAAAGCATTAGAAATGCTCAAATAGAAGTTTATAATAACAAACGTAAAGATGCCTTACAAAAACCATTAAACTTAGTTACCAAAAATCTGAACAGGATTACCGGTTTAAAAAGACTATGGATGTCTATTTCTATTGCGTTTTCAGATATTTGGAATGACGTTACGTCTATTACATGGACAGATGTGGGTAAATTCATCGAATCTATTTTCAGTCCAAAAGCGTGGTATGAGGCAATTTCAGGCTCTATAAGTGGAATCTGGGATGATTTAACAAACTGGAAAGGATTCTCAGAAGATCCCGTAGGAATGATTCTTCAAAAAGCCGCCGGAATAGCCAATAAAGTACTGGTCATAGTTGGCGTAATTACAGGAATATTAGGAATATTAACAGTAGCTGCTGCCGTAGGATCTTTCTTCACTCTTGGTGGTTTGGCGCCGTTAGCTGCCTGGTTGGGAGGAGCTACCATAACAATGGGAACTATAACATTCTGGGTTGGAGCGATTGCATTAGGATTGAATATATTAAACGGAATTAAAAACATTTATGACGTACATACGGCAAAAACGGCTGATGTTTTATTCAAAAATTCTGGCGAATTAAAAAGTGATATTACCAATTCAGGTATGGCTATTTTGGCAATGATAGGTGGAAAAGCCTCGAAAAAAGGAGGAGCTTCCATAAAAGATTTGGCAAAAAGAAACCCGAAAACTTTTGGTAAACGAATGTTTATTAATGCACGAAATGGTCTTAAAGCACAAATTGTTTCTATACCTAGAAGAATAACATCTGTTTTCAAAAAAGAAACATGGATTAAATCCTTCCAAAGTTTCAAAGCAGCTTATAAGAAGGCGAAAGATTGGGTGGTTGAACCTTTTAAGAAAAAGAATACAACTACACTGCAAAACCGTAATTTAAATCAGCTTCCTTTCGAAGAACAGACCGTTCCGGATAGAATGCATGAGCAGCCTATTAGCAATGAAAGAGGTAATAGTAAATCCAACATTAAGGAAGAGGATGTAAAGCCAATTCAAACGCAGGAAAATGTATATGAAGAAAGCATATTCAGACAGGATGACAGACCATATTCTCCCGTGGGTAAAACAGAGGATAGAATAAAATCTCATATTAATGAGGAAGGTAATTTAGCTCCTGCAAATAAAAATGGAAGCGCTACAGTCTCTGATCATGTAAGAGGAAGCGAACCTAATAAAAGCAAAAGTCCTTATACCTCTTTTTCTGAAGAGGGACCAGGTATAGGTAAAACTTATGGAGATCATGTGATTGAAGTTGATATTAAAAGGTTGGAAGCAGACATTGCTGCAGGTAAAATAAATGAAGTAGAAGTTTTAAGACCGGAAAAGGTACAAGCAGAATTACAAGCCAAAGTAGATGAGGCGATGAATAGATTTGAAAAATATCCATCATCAGATAATCAAAAAAGGGTGAATAATGCTGTAAGAGATCTTAATAATAGTGTAAGAGACAAAGAGATTTTAATTAAAGGGGAAATTCCTTCTGAGTATTTTAACGTGAAATCTACTAAAAATAAGATCCCTGAGAATATTTTACCTGAAAATGAGGGAAATAAAAAAGGCAGCGGTAAATCTAATATTAAGGAAGAGGATGTAAAACCAATTCAAACCGAGCATGGCAAATCCTATGGACAAGCTAAAACTAATGAAGGACATACGGTTACTATGACGGAAAAAGGGGAAATTTACGTATGTGCATCACCTTGCGAGCCTATCCGTGAAAAATATGTATTAGAATTAGAAGAAAATCCCGAAATTAGTCGTCAGATAAATGAGCTGGAGGCAGATCTTACGCTTACCGATCAAGAAAAAGCTGATTGGATTGCAACAGAAATAGAACCTAAGCTTTCTAAAATAAAAAGCGAGAATAAAAAAAGAATTAATGCTAAATATACTGAGGGATTTTATAATGGAGAAAAACCTAAGGATTATGAAAATCCTGGGCATCATGATCCAAAAAGTCCTAATTTTAGAGGTGGAGGCAGTAAAACAGAAATCATTCCTGAAAATCATGAACAACTTTTTAAAAAAGCCATACCTGGTTTTTCTGATATAAAAACAAAAAAAGGGATACCTAGTGTATGGTACAGTATAGATAATAAAGGTAAAATACATCAATTCCAAGTAGATCATAATGGAAAGGTTCATTGGGCTGGAAGCGAAAATGGTGCTAGAGGAATACAAGTAGATAATATAACTAGAAAAAGATTACAACAATATTATAAAGATTTTTTAAAATGAAAAAAATTCATGAATCTAAAAATGTAAAACTAGAAGTAGAATTAGACAGTAATAATTCTTTTGACAATATATTTGGAAAATTAAAATTTATGATTGATGGAAAAGATATTGCAACCAATAAAGAAAAAAATAATTTAAGTTATTTTTATGTTGATTGTGAACACTTAAAGTCAATACTTGAAAATAACACTAACATAGAAAATAAACTATTTTCTATAGAGAATAATGAAATCCTATTTCTTTGGAATGGATGGGAAAGTTATAAATTAAATTTTGATTCTTCGGATGAAGAACCTGAAAATGTAAAATTCTTTGACAGAAATTATTTTAGAACAGGTAATATATTCAATAGTTTTTTCTTTGATGAAATAATGATTTTTTATGTTATAGAAAGTGATTTAGTCAAATTTAAGTATTGGTATAAATTAAATGGTTCTGAAATTTATGAAATGAATGTAAATAAGGATGAGCTAATAAGCAGCCTTAATTCTTTCTTGATTTTTTTTAATACCATTAATAATGATTTTAAAATAAGAATGTAAACCCATAATTATTCTCTCAATAAATTTAAATTTGGAAAAGTAATTAGAAAAAATAGACTTTTAAACAAATAGATTGAAAGATTTCAACTAACAGGGAGAACAATTCTATAGAAGAAATAAAAAACCAGAAGATAGACCTTTTTTAGATAAGATGAAGCAAAAGAGAAGTGCGATTTGGGGAAATATTGTTGATGAGCCTTATATTTTTGGTAGCTTACCAATACAGGATGAAATATTTAGATCAGAAATTGCCAAAGAAAAATGGCTTAAATACTATGAAAACAATTAAATATTATGGATAATAACGAAATAGACAAAATGATCAGCGATGCTAAAAATTTTCAAATTGAAAAGTTTAAAGTATTTGTCGAAGACAATAATTTTAAAGAAATATATAAATATTGTTTTTCTGTTTTTTCTGTTAATACTAAAAAAAGAAAATTTACTTACACTGTTAATGTTAATTTTGATATTGAATTAAATGAAAATTTTTACTGGGAAGAAACAACAAATGGTAAAAAACTAATTAAAGTCAATGAAAAAACGGGAGCTAAAGAAATTGTAATTAGTTATTCTTATAAGGGAGAGCTAATTTATAAATCATATTCAGATTTTTCAAAAAATGATTGTGTACTCTCAGATTATGAGATTGATACAGATGATTTAAAATATATTTTAAAAAATAAATCATTGGTTATAAATGAAAATTGGATTTCAGAATTTAAGTTTAAAGAGAATAACATTTAAAGAAGTAACCGTTCCCATGCTAATTTGTTTTAAATAATTAATAATAAAATGAACAACCAAATAAACGAAATCCTTTACCACTACAACGAAGAAGGATACGAAGGATATGATTTAAGCGAAGTACAGCTTCTTAGAAACAAAGTTATAGACAGAATTGAAAAATTAAAATCGCTTCTTGATAATGACAATCAATATATTGCTTACCAAGCCATGCTTATTTTATTGGCGTGGGCAATTCCGGAAGGGTTTCAACAGCTTGACAGGTTTATTTCCGAAAAATGGGATGAAAAAGAAAGTTTTGAATCCCATAGAATACACAGCGAAGATAATGTATATGATGTAATTACAGACGCTCTATATATTTCGACAATGAACGGAAAGACCGAAGAAGAACTTTATCCATATATAAAACATTTTTTGAGTATTTATGGAAATAAGCTTTTTGAATCTAATCTAAAAGATTTTCTTCTAAAGAAAAATTGCAGACCGCTTTTAAAAGAAATAGAACAGGCAATTCAAGACGCTTTACAAAGCAAAAGATATTATCAGGCAAGTCAACTTTTTCCTGTGCTTGTTAATTATGACAAAAATTCTTTTAATCAATATGTAGATATTTTTAATTCTCTAATAAACGAAGATGACAGAATTTCATACAATATAGATGAAGCTCAAGCAATTAAAACAAAAAAATCAATCTAATTTTATAAAAAATTAGAAATATTATTTAAAAGCCAATATAAACTCCCCGCTGCCGCACGAATCCTTTCGTGTGGCATTTTTATTATCCAATAATTTCTTAAAAGTTTTTACCTTTATAAAACATAATTGATAAGTCGTAATTAAGTTCTACAATCCTGAAGGATTATATTTTATAAGTTTTGCTGTTCTAGGTTGGCTAGATGTTTTTATTAGAAATGAATACAAAGAAATTTTTTTAGAAAGTTTAAGATTTTGCCAAAAGAATATAGGAGTGGAAATTCATGAATATATCATGTCAAGTCATTTACATTTAGTTTTCAGGAGTATAAATGGGCAGAAACCAGAACTTTTGATTGGTGATTTAAAAAGATTTACAAGTAAATCAATTGTGACAGAAATCAAGGAAAATCCTAAAGAAAGCAGAAAAGAATTTTTATTAAATTTCTTTCTTAAAGAAGGTTTAAAATCATCAAATGTAACCCCATATCAATTTTGGAGAAATGATAATAAGCCTATTGAATGTTGGAGTAACAAAGTGAGATGGCAGAAAATTAATTATATACATCAAAATCCGGTAAAAGCAGGTTTAGTTTTCCGTGCGGAGGATTATAGATACAGCAGTGCAATAGATTATTCTGATGAAAAAGGACTTTTAGATCATATTGTTATTTTTAGAATGTTTGATTTATAAATAATTTTAAACCACACGATGAAATCGTGCGGTAGCGAGGTGGTAAAGAAGTTGTTGTTAATGATGTTACAGAGTTTGCGGAGCAAGGTTCTATCAACTATTTAGAGAAAACCCTTGAAGATATGGCTGGATCTAAAAATTTTAAAAAACAAGAAATTGCAGAAGATTTGCAACAAGCATTATTGAGAGGGAAAGTTAAATATATGGTAGTACAACAAAGGTTTACAAAAGCGGATGATATAGGAGAATTTACAATTAAAGAATTTGATATAACAAGATAGTAAACATGGAAAAAATTAATTTGCATAAGGTTGATTTACCTGACGTAATAAAAGAAAATTATGATTGGTTAGATAAAAAATTATACAAATCTATCAATAAGTCAAAAGAAGCATTTCGGTTCTTATTTTATGTCTACAAAGATTCTTCAGAACTCTTACAAATGTCAGTTTTGGAGAAACCAGAATTATCCCAACAGAAATATTGGTTTACATATGGACTCAACTGTATTAGCGAATTTTGTCGTTTGGCTCACTTTCCAAATGAAGTAGAAGAAGCTCAAATAGACGAGAGTGGTGTTTTCTCTATTAAAGTAGAAGAAACAAACCAACACATTAATATTTTGAAAGCGCTTTCTATGGCAACCATAGCGAGAGATAAAGAAAAGCAAAAAATTATTGCCGATAGCCCTCTTTACTTGTGGGAAATGAAAGAAGAAAATCTTAATAATGGTAATTTTGTAACCTGTTTTTTATTATTAATGAAAGAGTATTACTCAAATAAAACATTTAATGAAGAGCTTTTTGAAAAATCACAACAATATGTAATATTAAATAAATCTGAAATAGGACCAGACATCAAACAAAAATTTTGGATCTATTATATGAATGAATTTTTAATAGCTTTAAAATCTTTAGCTGCTGATAATGAAGCAGAGTTCAATCAGAATTTAATTAAAGCGATAAAAGCACACCAAGAAGTCTGGAGTCAAAAGAAAGCATTAAATCGTGGCGGAACTTCTTTATGCAGATCAAATGAAGGATTTTTATCATGGGACTGTACAGCTTTAGCAGCTATGGCTTATGATAAAGGCTGGAAGCTGGAAGTTGAATCAGATTATATGCCAGGCTTTATGATTGATGGCAGTATAAATAAGTAAACATAATTTTTCTTTAATAAGCATCTCGTTATTGGGATGCTTTTTTTGTTAAATTACATGTCATTTGAAGTTTTTAATTAAATTCGGATTCAAGAAGATTTGGCTAGAGAAGCATGGTGAGTTTATAGAACCTTGGGGAGAATTTAACTCTAAGATATTATTAAGTTATTTTGAAGGAAAACTTGATGAGATGCCCATAAAAGCGTCAGAGATGAAATCTATAAATCAAGGAAGCAAAGATGGAAAGAAGCAATAAAAACTCAAAAAAAAACAGCTGCAAAAGCGCGAAAGGTTTCAGGTTAAAGTAGAAACAAAAGCTAATGCTGATACATTTTTAAAGGATATGAGAGATGGCAAAGGCATGATTCGATACAAAAATCAAAAGTACAAAGAATTAAAATATCCTGAGAGGTAAGAAGTACATCAGGCATTTAATAGATATCCTGAGCTAAGAAGAAATCATGATGATGTAATATTACAGTAATGGTATACCCATTGAAAAAAGTAATCCTGATTCATATGTAAATGCAACTAAAATTTTTTCTGTAATAGAAGAGGATGTCTTCTTTTTATTTTAATGAAAATTATTGATAACACATATTAATCTTAGACTAATGGCTTCCGAAAGTAAAATCTTCCGGAAGTTTTTATATTCCCTTTATGCTTTCCTTAAAATTATATTAATATAACCCGTTGTGCATTATGATAAAAAAAGATAAAGTTGTTCATTAGATTGGTAATCAGTAATTTTTTTTACTACAAAATGTTTACAATGAACAACTTGAGAGCAATTATGAAAGAATATTGGAATTTTTACAAAAAAATATCAAATGATCATCTTTTAAAGCATCAGCGTCGAACTCCAAAGTTGGATTGGCAGATCGGATCACAGTAAATTTCCGTATTGCCGTCATTAGAAATCATTTCGGAAAACCACTTACTGCAACTACAGAATCCCCCGCACCAAAAAAGGCTTATTCTCCTTAAAAATTCTGAATTTTGAATCTGGAATTTCAGCCGGATCAAAAGAAAAAAGCACAGCACTTCCGATTTCTCATCATAACGCTGTGTACACCTTACAGGCAGTAAAATCTTAAAAAACTACGTTACCGGGTCTGATTTTTCAGTTCCATCAGGTACGGTAAAGCACGGCTTCCATTGTTGTGCTTTACGTGCCTTTTAAACAAAATATAATTAAAAAACACCAAGTCAATGAAAGCAGCAAAACCTGTAGAAAAAGACAACAAAAACCATCATAGCCAGAGCAAAAAGCAGAAGGCTAAAAAGCCGGTGGTGGTACCTCTGCCCGTGGCGGAAGTTGCTCCTTTACAAACCCAAAAGCCTGAAGAATCTGCAGCTCTCGCAGGATTCGCAACTCCGAATATCAATAAGACGAATGCAAACGGAATTATCGCTCCGGTTCACGGTTCACAGACCATTTACGATCAGGGTTCCGGGATCATGTTTAAAAAGCATCAGGAAAGTATGGCAGAAACCGGGGATATCAATCA
>NZ_QEHP01000147.1:9457-17542 GCF_003094695.1 Chryseobacterium sp. HMWF035
GAAATCCGGAACGTATGTGCCGAAAACGTTGGAGGAACAGGCAGCAGCTCATCAGCAAAATAAAAAATCTCCGGAAACAAATGCCGAAACTAAATCTCCGGGGAAAAAGCAGATATCAGATAAAGGTGATATTGTTTCGACTGACCAGCTTCAACCTGTTAACCCAGATAAAGCACCTGTTGAAGAGGTAGATCCGGCTCCTTCTGCAAATGCCCACAGTAATCCAGGATTTACAGAGCTTAGCGGAAAAATAAGCAGTACTGCTAAATTACAGAAACAGCATGAACCATCCCATAAAGCCACAAATGATGCACAGGCTGCAGCCCCATCTCCTTCCAACGAACGTCAGAGTATGGCACAGGCAAGCCAGATAAATGTAATGGGTGCGAAGGAAGCCGGAATGTTCAAAAGAGAAGATTTCAAAGCTTTGCTGAGTGCAAAAATACATAGTATACAACTTCCGAAAAATGAAGAGCAGGCTGATGAGTTTGAGAAACACAACAATATAAATGAAGTCAATCAAAAAGCGGTGGGCGATGTTAAAAGAGAAAAGAATGCAGCAGCAAATGATATTGCTTCTGCAACGGCAGCAAAACCGGATATTGCAGCACAGCCTCATCGTCCGGTTGCAAAAATGCCGACACCGAATATTGGTAAAGCTCCTTCTACGCCGAATGTCGCTAAGGCAATGCCTGTGAAAAGAACTGCAGCCAGCGTAGAACAACCTATAAAGCAACAAACGGCAAGTATCGACAGCGAAATGAAAGCGAATGGAGTAACCGATAAGATGTTGGCAAACTCCAATGAACCATCATTTACGGATGCTTTAGATCAAAAGAATAATGCGAAAGCCCAAAGTGTTGAAGCAACTCATCAGTTTAGAGACAATGAAGCTAAGGAGTTGTCAAAAACCCGTAGTGATGCACAGGCACAGGCGGTAAATCATATAAGCGGTATGCATGGCGCAAGAAAAGGCGGGTTAGGCAATGTACACGGCGATCAACAGCAAACTTCAGCGAAAGACAGCCAGAAACGAAAAGAAATTGCCGATCATATTAATGGCATTTACGTCAGCTCCAAAGCAGATGTAGATGTTATATTAAACAATCTGGATACAACGGTAGCGAAGAAATTTGATGAGGGCAGCAGAGAATCTAAAAAAGCATTTGAAGCCCATGTCGATAGAGAGATGAAGGCTTATAAAAAGAAACGTTATGGTGATGCGTATGCAGACTACGGTGCTTTAGCTGCGGCTGGAAAATGGATATGGGACAAACTTACCGGCTTACCTGAAGAAGTTAATAAATTCTTTGACAGTGGTAAGGATTTATACATTAAAGTCATGGATAAATTCATCGACCAAATCGCAACCCATGTTACCACCCAGCTAAATGCAGCCAAAACCAGAATTGCCAAAGGCAAAAAAGATGTACAGACTTATGTCGACAGTTTATCGCCAAGCTTAAGGAAAATCGGGAAAGAAGCTATTGCAGAGATCCAAAGCAAATTCAATGCACTGGAAGAAAGTGTAAACAGTAAAAAAGATGCATTAATTGATGTATTGGCTAAAAAATACGCCGATAATATCGCAAGTATTGATACCCGGATTGCAGATCTTAAAGCGCAAAACAGCGGATTGATCAACAAAGCTCTTGATGTGCTTAAAACCAGCGTATTTGCTATTATTATTGAAATTAAAAATACACTGACCAATTTATTATCCGGTGTAATCAGTGCCATTCAGGCGATTATTATGGATCCGATAGGATTCTTTAAAAACCTTATTGCCGGTGTTTCCCAAGGATTTACCAATTTCGGAACCAACATCTGGACACACCTTAAGACCGGTTTCTTCGGATGGTTAACCGGAGCGATGAAAGGTATTTCTTTCACCATGCCTGAAGATGTATTCTCTTTGAAAGGTATTTTCTCCATTACCACGCAGGTACTTGGTTTAACGTGGGACGGTATCAGAAGCATTGGCGCAAGAGTGATAGGCGAACCTGTAATGAAAGTTCTGGAAACCGCTTCTGAAAAAGGTCTTGAAATAATTCCGATTGTCCGCAAAGATGGTGCTGCCGGACTTTGGGAATACCTGAAAGACCAGTTTGCCGATCTTAAAGCCACCGTAATGGATGCTATGATGGACATTATCCAGACACAGGTGATCCAGGCGGGAATTAAATGGGTGATGGGATTGATGACTCCGGTAGGAGCCTTTATAAAAGCCGCAATGGCGATTATCGATATGGTTAAATTCTTCATCCAGCGAGCTGCCCAGATTATGGAACTGGTAAAAGCATTTACAGACAGCATTAAAGCTATTGCCAGCGGAAACGTAAGTGCCGTCGCAAAATCCATAGAAAATGCATTGGGAAGAGCAGTTCCTGTACTCATTGGTTTCTTAGCTTCCTTATTAGGAATTGGCGGATTGGCAGATAAAATACTGGGTGTTATCCGAAAAATACGTCAGCGTATTGAGAATGCGATTGTGAAGTTCTGGAATTTTATTAAAGGGAAGGCTAAAGGATTGCTTGGGAAAATGGGAGTCGGAAAATTTAATGCTAACAAAAAAGATAAGAAAGAGAAAAAAATTGGAGAACATGGGAAAGCAAGTAAAGGAACTGAATGGTGGAATGATGAAATTATTTTTAAGAATATAGAAAATGTTAATCACAAACTTTATTTTAAAGGAGAGGGTGAAAATGCCAAATTGTATATGCAGAGTACTCCTAATTATGTTATAAATCATTTGAATAAAGCTAAAGAAGTTGCTCAAACAGCAAGTGAAAGAAAAAATGTTGAAGCAGGAATAACCCATTATAAAAATGTATTAATGCCTTTAAATGATAAATTAAGCAGATTAGAAAATGATCGTATAAAACTAACAAAGGATAATAAAGATGGCAAAAATAATGCAAAAATAACTGCCAAAGAGAAGAGCATAAGTGAGCAAAATGAACTACAGGATAAAGCTTTAGAAAAATTATCAATATTATTTCAAGCAATTAAATTTGATGATGGAGTACAGCCAACTACCGTGAAAACATTTGTCACATCTAAGCAAGATTCTATGGGTAGGGCTTTAGAAGTTGAAGCAAATCCGCTGACTTGGATGCCAGGGAATACAAAGGGAAGTCCTCCTCGTGATGGTCAATCTCCATTAGGTTGGAATCATGCTACAGAGAAAGGTGTAAAAAAGGAAAATAAAATTCGTGACCTTATCTATATTAGAGGGCATTTGCTTAATGATAATATACATGGACCTGGAGTATCATGGAATTTAGTACCTATCACAAGAGTGATGAACTCAAATATGGAGGAGCATGCAGAAAAGAAAGGAAAACAAGTATTAGAAGAAAATCAAAGACACAGAATTATGTGGTATAAAACGACAATTGAAGAATACTATGATGCTAGCAAAAATGAAAACGATCAATATTTTCCTAAACGAATAAGAGTTGAATGGGCGGAATATATAAACAAAGATGGCAATTATGATGTAAATGGTGTAAAAACAAATCCAGGTATTAAAGTTTTCGAACAGGGTAAGCCTGCAATGCCATATAATATTAATGATTTAGGAGAAAAGCTATTAGTCGATAAGTTAAATTTAAATCCTAAATTTGCTAAAGCCGTAACTGAAGAACGGAAAAACAATGGAATGTTTGAACGAATTGATTTTTTTGAAGAAAGAATGACAAATTATTATGCAAATAGGAAAGATAAAGAGGTGCTTGATTTTGGATTAACTACGATAGATGATTTAAGAAAAATAGACAAAATAACATTTTAAAACTCATTTTATGAAAATCTTAGAAAAATTAGAAGGGCTAATTGTTAAAATTTGCAACAATGATAAAATTAATGTAGAAAACAGTAACATTGATAAAATTAAAAACAGAACTTTTTTTAGCCAACGAATTTTGTCAAATGCTAAAGAATTTATGAAAATAGATTTTCCAGAAGATGATTATCAATATCATTCTATAAATGGTTTAATCTTAGATTGGGATGCTACTACCAATGACTCAGACGAAGAGTATCTTTGGGGAGGATTTGACATTTTAGGTCTTTTCGAGTCTCTTGGTTATCCTTCCCATTTCTGGGATAATTACAATAACGACAGCCGTTTTTGGAAGAACAATCCACAACCCGAAGCTGAAGCCATCTGGGAGGAATTTTTACCTAAACTTAATTATTTTCAGAAGTCAGGGCATGGAGATGATGGTACTTATGGATGTATATTGCGGGAAGAAGGTGTTTATCCTTGTCCGATCTATTTTTTCGATTCAGGGATCTGGTTTAAAATAAATATGAGTCTTGAAGAATATTATGATACAATGATAGCTTGCAAAGCCGTATATTATTGGCAATATTTTTATATTGACACACAGGAAATTGTAAAAAAATTAGGAAACTACAAACCTGTTTATATAGAATATGGTGCAAAATATTTACAAGGACCCCATCCATTTAGTGATAAATTTAAAGATGGAACATTTACGTATTCTGCAGAGGGTGTTTTGCATCAAATGAAAAATATTATTAAACGTTTTCCTAAGTTATTCCCTGATGTAGATTTAACTTATTTTAAAGAAAGATGTGATGCTTTAGAAAAAGCTTTGAACACATAAAATTTAATTCAAAAATCAAAATCAAAATTTCTTAGCAGTTTTATTTAAAAATATATTTATTGTACATTTTTGTATTTAGAAAGCGGAACCTCTGTAAAGAAGTTCCGCTTTTTTAATTCCAAAATAGGCATTGCCAGCGGAAACGTAAGTGCCGTAGCCAAATCGATAGAAAATGCATTGGGAAGAGCGGTTCCTTTACTCATTGGTTTCTTAGCTTCATTATTAGGAATTGGCGGATTGGCAGATAAAATACTGGGCGTTATCAGAAAAATACGTCAGCGTATTGAGAATGCTATTGTGAAGTTCTGGAATTTTATTAAAGGGAAAGCTAAAAAACTACTTGGGAAAATTGGTTTTGGAAGCAAGAAGGAAGCTATTAAGGATAGTAAAGCAAAAGAAATTGAAAATGACCCTAATAAAGATTGGGACGATATTCAAATACCATTTGAAGCGGAAGATCATCACAGACATACATTATATTTCCAAGATAAAGGAGGTCAAACGGTATTGATGGTGGCAAGTACACCAACTTCATTTACTGATTTTGTTGAGAGTATCAAACCTAAAAATAATGATGATCGTACAAAAGACGCTAAAACTAAAGCTATATCTATAGCGGCAAGGATTGAAACGCGTAAGAAAGATAAAACTGGCGGTAAAAAAGCAAATGAGGAAAAGAAAAAAGGGGATATTGCAAAAATGACCAAAGATTTATCTGAATACGTTGCTATACTATTTGGTATAGATAAAGATGGAGGTCTACCAGATTCTGTCATCAAACATATGTCAAAAACTATTGGGGGTGGTGTTTTGGATACAGCTATGGGTGCTTCTCCTCTTACAAGGAAAGGAATTGACGGTAGTGATCCTAAAGAAACGAATAAAGTATATAATGATTTGTTTTACAGAAAAGAAGGTAAAAGAGCTTATTATGTAAGAGGACATTTGCTAAATGAACACATACACGGAGAAGGTATACTAACAAACTTGACACCATTGTCCCAAAAAGGAAATAGTAACCACTTGCGTGCGGCAGAAGAACCTATAAAAACGGCTGTTTTAGGAGGTGCTATTGTTGACTATTTCTTAACTGTAAATTATGGACGTTCTGTGCCGGATGTTACAGATGACCAACTTGAAAAAGCTGGATTTGAAAGTGAAAAAGATAAAAAAATTATACGTAAAGTACGTGATGCCGAAAAATTTGTGCCTCAAAGTTTAGTATTAAAATCGAATTATCTTAAAAAAGAAGGTGGTAAGTACGTAAAAGATAAAGAATTACTTAATAAAAATTCGATTATCAACCCAGTTGATTTAGAGCTGAAAAATTATAAAATTGATAGTGATAGGAAAATAAATGTGAGTATTAAATACAGTTCGCCACAAGAAATAAGCGATAATACAAGTTTGACTTTAGCTCAAGCTACGATTATGCAAAAGGCAGCAAATTTAGTTCCTGATTTAACGAAATTTACGCAAATAATTTCTAAATTGTCAGAGGTTACTAGCAGTGTTACCATGATCACTAGGCTTAAAGATATAATTGAGAATAAACAATATGGTGATAAGTTAATATTAAGAGAAATAAATTAAAATTAAGTAATATATGGAAGATCAATTTGAAGATCAATTTAATGCTTACTTGGAATATTATGTTATTTTAGCTAAAAATGCTAAAAAAGTCGAAGGAAGCACACTTAATGTTCCAGAAAATTTAAAAACTGATTTACCGGAACTGAATCGGCTAGATAAAATACATAAAGGAATAGAAGACTTTTATAGAAATGAATCAGATGGTTACAGTTTTGAATGGTGGAGTGATAAAGAGAATGGGATAGGAGGGAAATTAGAATTTGCCTCAAGTAAGGATTTATTTGCTGATGCAGGCTTATATGATGGTGAAGGAGATGAAGAACTTCAATATTTTCATCCGCTAGATTATCCAACTCCTGAATCTTTTGTCGGATTTATTATAATGTCCGATAATACCATATACGAATCATTGTATTATATTAGTGTAAGCGATTATGAGCTAAATAATTTAGACTTGGATTATGAAGGTTATACGCAAATGGCTATTGAGTCTCGTGTATTCAATCATTGGCAACGAGTTTTATTATATTATATGGATGGAATAGGTATTGGGTCAGTAGAAACAGAAATATTTAAAACAGAGATGCCTAAAATATTTCCGGATTGGACTTGGGAAAATTTTATTGCCAAGTTTGAGAGTCTGCGTCTTTCTAATAAAAACAAATAAAAATTTTCAAAAAAAAATTAAAGCGGAACTTCTGTTGGGAGTTTCGCTTTTTTATTAAAGAACTATCTTTAAGCTCTCAAACTGAGAAATTTTAAAATAACCATGAAAGATTTTATAAAAAAAATAGAAAAAAAGTTTGATATTCAAATTAATCGTTCCAAAGAACACATCTGGGAAAATTATTATGATATAGATAACGATGGAAATATTACAACACTTTATTTAGATGAGGTTGATTTAAAGGATTTACATATATTATTACCAATAGCAGACAGTCTTGTTAAATTAGCCCTTCCATACTGCAATGTGAAAATGTTACGCCCATTAAATGCGTTTTCACAGTTAGAAACATTACAATTAAACGGCAATCATTTACAAGAAAAATCATTAAGGTATTTAGGTGATTTAAAAAATTTAAAGAATCTGGATTTGAGAGGGGTTAAACTTAAAGATACTTCCTTATTGGGTGATTTAATCGGTTTGGAAATATTATCTATTAGTGGTGGCAACGCTTATCGTGAGATAAATGGTTTGGAGCAATTAAAATCGTTACAGCACTTAAATGTTAGTTGGAGTGGAATTGATCATATAAAAAAGATAAAGGTTAATGAAAATATACGCTCTTTAAATATTGGAGAAACTGATATTAAAAGAATTACTGATTTGGAGCGTTTTCCTCATTTAGAGGAGTTAAGAGTAAATGGAACTTTAGTAGAAAAGATTGAGGGTTTGGATACCTTACACAATCTAAAACAACTTTTTATCTCGGCTACTCAGGTTGAAGAAATTGAAGGCTTAGAAAGTTTGACAAATTTAGAAGTATTAGACTTAAGTTATAATGAAATTTCAAAAATCAAAGGATTGGATAGTCTGAAAAATTTAAGAAAATTAAATTTAAATGAAAATAAGATCATCAAAGTTGAAAATTTAGATCGTCTTATAAATCTTGAGTATTTAACTTTGGAAGTTAATAAAATTAAAGAGTTTGATGCTTCCTTTTTATCTAATTTGGTTTCCGAATGCTTTATTTCTCTATGTTTTACAGGAGATTATATCAAAGAGATTAAAGATGTGCCAAAAAATGTAACAATTAAGTTTGAAGCTGATCATTTTGTACCGAGAACATTATATAGATCAAAGGATTTATTTCGATAATAATAAGAGCCTTGTTTTTACAGGGCTTTTAAG
>NZ_QEHP01000148.1:0-3169 GCF_003094695.1 Chryseobacterium sp. HMWF035
ATATGATTACAGCTGTATTAATCATTTTTGCAGGAGGAAATCCAGACAAAGTTTTCAAAACATAAAAGAGGTCGGATTTCTTCCGACCATGACTAGCAGCAAAGCTGCCCCGAAACCACAAAAAATTATAATTAAAACAAAAAAGAGATATTCTATGATCAGGCATTCCAGAATTCACGGTCTAAACTCCTGTATTGGATGGCTTCTGAAACATGATGAGAAAGAATATTCTCAGATTCTTCAAGATCTGCGATGGTGCGGGATACTTTTAAAATCCTGTCGTAAGCTCGTGCGGAAAGATTAAGCTTTTCCATAGCCATTTTGATGAGGTTGAAAGATGCGGCATCCAGTTCGCAGAATTTTTCAATTTCTTTTGGTCCTATTTGAGCGTTATAGCTGATTTTTAAATCTTTATATCGCTCTCTTTGAGCTTCGCGGGCAATAAGAACCCGCTTTCGGATGTCTTCACTTTTTTCACCTTTTCTGCGTTCCGCCAACTGTTCAAATTCCACTTTCTGCACTTCAATATGAATGTCAATTCTGTCCAGAAGCGGTCCGGAAAGCTTATTCATGTATCGCTGCATTTCGTAGGTTGAGGAAGTATTGTTCGGGTCGTCGGGAAAAAATCCGCTCGGACTCGGATTCATCGAAGCAACGAGCATAAAACTGGCAGGATAATTTACCGTAAATCGGGCTCTTGAAATAGTAACTTCACGATCTTCCAAAGGCTGTCTCATCACTTCAAGAACCGTTCTTTTAAATTCCGGCATTTCATCCAGAAACAAAACCCCGTTGTGAGCCAGTGAAATTTCACCCGGTTGCGGATAACCGCCACCTGTCAAATATAAAATATAATGCAAAAAAAGGGCAACTAAACTCACAAAATAGCACACAAGATGATGCTAAAAATAGTTGCCAAGTGACTCGCGACAGGAGAGACTTTACAGAAGATGATGCAAATTTTCGTAAACGCGTGAGAGAAATTACAGCAAAGAGATTTTCTTTAACTGGGGTAGTTAATTCAAAAAGGCTCAGGACAACAATCCAATTTGAATCATCATTGGAAAGGGATTTTATCTACTTGCTAGAGTATGAAGATAATGTAAAGTACTACTTAGAGCAACCCTTAGAAATTAAGTATGTTGACTCTCAAGGTAATAATAGAAGATATTATCCTGATTTTTTAATAGAATATTTTGACGGACAAATTCCAAGGTTAGTAGAGATTAAATACGAAAGTACTTTAATCAGTAAAGGTGCGGAACTTCATGAAAAATTTCATGCAGCAAAACTATTCTGCGAAAAAAAAGGCTTTGAATTTTGCGTTATTACCGATTTACAGATTAGATCCGAAAGGCTTATAGAACTAAATAACTATAAATTTTTAGACAGATACAAAAATTTTTTTTGTAATATTAATAAAGAAAAGAGTGCATTTCCTGAGTTTAATACAGATCTTCAATTGCTATTTTCAGAAATGGAAAAACAAAAGAAAATAACAGTTAAGAATTTACTAGATGAAATTACAGATGATAAAGAGAAGCAAGCTGAATTAATTTTCTTAACTTGGTATATGGTATCAAATAATTTCCTTTATACAAATTTAAAGGAGAAACTCACTTTAAAATCTTTGGTATGGCTTCCTTAAAATTTGTTCCTGGCACAAAGGTTCTTTATAAAGAGCAACCTGCAGTTATTCTTAAAATTGTTGATGTAAATTTGATCACAATTCAATTATTGCAAACCAATGTATTACATAGTGTACCTCCGAGAGATTTGCTGTCAGTGAACGATTCACCCGAACAGAATACAAATACTTCAATCGAAGTAATGACAGATAAAGAATGGAGCACGGCTGTCTATAGGCATGAGATTGTAAAAACCATTATCGACAACCAGTTATCTACAGAAGAAATAAAAAATATAGCTGCAAAGAACAAAGTTCATTATTCAACCATATATCGCTGGATAAAAAAGTTCAATTCTGAAGGAAATATAATTGCACTTAGTACAAAAAAAAGGACAGGCGGAAGAAATAAAAGTAGATTAGACTTGCATGTAGATAATATTATAAATGAAGCAATAGCTAATATATACTTGGATTCATCCAAAAAATCTATTTCTAAGGTCATCAGAGAAATCACTCTACGATGTAAAGAATTAGATTTAATTCCTCCTCATAAAAATACAGTTAGAAACCGTATTAAAAGCTTATCCGACGAAGAAGTATTAAAAGCTAGATTTGGAACTAAGGCGGCAAGGGACAAGTTTGACCCAATTAAAGGTAACTTTCCTGGGGCTAACTTTCCACTCTCTGTTGTCCAAATTGATCATACTACGGTAGATATAATTTTAGTTGATGAGCTCTATCGCAAGCCATTTAAGCGCCCTATACTTACTGTTGCAATTGATGTTTTTAGTAGAATGGTGGTAGGATTTCATTTATCATTTGATCCCCCGGGGGAAATGGGCACCGGCATCTGTATAGCAAATGCAATTTTGACTAAGGATTTATTATTAGATAAATACGGTATTCAAGGTGATTGGCCGTGTTGGGGCACCATGGCGACAATTCATTTAGATAATGCGAAGGAATTTAGAGGAAACATGTTAAAAAAGGCCTGTCAAAATTATGGAATAAATATAGAACATAGACCTATAGCTACTCCCCATTGGGGTGGTCATGTTGAAAGATTATTAGGCACCTTCTCAAAAGAGATTCACAATCTTTCCGGTTCTACTTTTTCGAAAATTAGTGACCGAGAAAACTATAATTCAGTTGAAAAAGCATCATTAACCATAAGTGACTTTGAGAAGTGGTTGACAATTTATATTGTAAATGTTTATCATCAGAAAGTACATTCTTCGATAATGATGTCACCTTTAGATAAATATAAAAGTGGAATTTTCGGGTTAAATGGCGAAACTGGCACTGGGCTACCACCAAAACTATTTAATGAAAGAAGAATTAAGCTTGATTTCATGCCTTTTGTTGAAAGGACAATTCAAGAGTATGGTGTGTTAATAGATCATATAACATATTATGACGATATACTTAGAAAATACATTCATTCTAGAGAAGATTCCAGTAAATACAGTAAAAAGCAAAAATATATTTTTAAGAGAGATCCGAGAGATATAAGCATTATATATTTTTATGATCCAGTAT
>NZ_QEHP01000149.1:0-1792 GCF_003094695.1 Chryseobacterium sp. HMWF035
AAATTATCCTCTTTCACCATCAACATTTGGTACAAGAGAAAGCGATTTTCCTATCACTGTTTATGCAGAAATTAATAAAGATCAAGAAAATAAATATTATCAGAAAAAATTAGATAGTATTTTTAATCAATATGTAATTAAAAATGAACTTTCAATAGATAGTAAACATGAAAAAGAAAACAATGTTGTATTAATAAAAAGTAAAAGTAGCTTAAGCATAAAGTATAAACTATTTGTTAAAAAGAATTTGGGCAATAATTCATATTCTAGTCGTTTTAAACAAAATTATCCAGTCTATGATGAGGTTATTAAAGGTGGTTATGCTGGTTCAGAATATGTACAAAGGTTTGCAAAGCTTAATTTTGGTAAAGCAAAGTTTGTGGCACAACCAGTAATAGAAGATAGTTTATTTCTAAGGCTATCTGAAAAAGATGTTACTAACTAAGTATGCAAAACTTCAAATCTATGCTATTAGTTTTTCCCCAATCTCGCGGATTTGTAATCCGTGAGCAACAATAAATAACCCACCGCAATTGCGGTGGGTTTTGTGTCTTATAATGCAACATTTTACTTTATAAATATTTAAATTTTTTCTGATCAATAAAAGTATCAATTATTTTAAAGATCATTTGTAAGTCTCCACAAAAACTAGACATCTTTTATCTCATAAAATCAAAGATTAATCAAATAATTATAATCCATTGTAAAAAATTATTCTATAAAATTTCAAAAAATAATTAATCCATTTAATAATAAAAATAATATCAAATAATAATTTTGCAACGATCTGTTAAGTAAATGATTAATTTTTGTTTTCGGCAAATTAATAGAATAATCTTATATATTTGTTTTACAATAAAAAAGACAGATATGAAAAACACAAAAAGCTCGGTGAGCGAAACAGGTCATGCAAAAAATATTGCCAACCTTCAGGATCTTATCTCTTTTTGCAGAGGGTATGGCGAAAAATACAATCCGGTAAAAGAAGAACTAAAAATTACAGGTTTAGAAACGCTTTATCAGAATGCGCTTCAGAACCTTACAGAGACACAGACCAAGAAGACCGTTTTTGATAACGCTACCAATCAGAGAGCTGATGCTTTTAAAGAACTAAATCCGTTAGCAACAAAAATCGTTAATGCCTTAGCAGTTTCAGCAAACAATCCTATGATGCTCAATAATGCAAAATCATATAACAAAAAATTACAGGGCAGGACAAAAGCAAAAACAGAAAACCAAAATTTAGATGAAAATTCAGAACCTGTAACTAAAACCGATCTCCACTTCACAACAAAGCTACGACAGTAAGATTAATAACTTCTTCAATTTATTACAGGTTTTGGAACAAAGTGAATCTTATAGTCCCAATGAAGAAGATCTTAAAATAACTTCATTACAAACAAAACTAACAGACTTACAAAATAAGAACACAGCCCATATTAACAGCTACACAGAATATTCCAATGCCAGATTATCAAGAGATCAGGTTTTATATAATAATCTCACCGGACTTTGTCAGGTAGCAAAAGAAGTAAAGCAGTATGTAAAATCAGTTTTCGGAGCTACAAGTCCTCAGTACAAACAAATTTCAGGGATATTATTCAGTAAAATAAAATCATGATATAAAAATTTAGAAAAGATTAAAAGGCTCCTGTAATGAATTGGAAATTTCATACAGGAGTTTTTGCTTTTCATGATATTAATGTAGATGAAGTAAACTTGAATTAATATTTTCCAGACACGAATATTACAATAAGCAACTCTAATCATACATTTAGCAACTTTATTACAT
>NZ_QEHP01000150.1:0-25491 GCF_003094695.1 Chryseobacterium sp. HMWF035
GTGATAAAGTTTAGCCTTATTATATGTATAGAATAAATTTATTTTGAATTATGTTTACAGAATCATTATTGTTAAAGTCCAACTATTTTTCTAATAGATTTTTATTTCAATCAAATCCTGAAGCATTATTTTGGTTAAATAATGATTAAATTTCTGGTCATATTTTATTAATTTATGAATTAATTTAATTATTTAAAATATTGATTTATAATTATTTATCATATTTTTTGAAATTTTTATTGATCATTTGAATATTAATTATATATTTATCCCGAAAGTATTTCTGCAAATTTTCAGTGTAATTTATGCAATCGATTACACAATGTTTAACCGGTTTTGTTAAAACCGCAAAAATGAATAGTAAAGAAGATGACAAAATCTGAGTTTCGTTACGCCCATCATCCCGAAGATGTAAAAAAATATACAACAGAGGATTTAAGAAGGGAATTTCTCATGAATAACTTATTCAATGAAGATCAGATCAATGTAGTGTATTCTATGTACGACAGAATGATTGTCGGAGGCGCAATGCCGGTAAAAAGCTCATTGAAGCTTGAACCGACTGACGATTTGAAAGCTGAACATTTCTTAGACAGAAGAGAACTGGGAATCATCAACGTAGGGGCAGCCGGAAAGGTGACTGTTGATAGTGAAGTTTTCGAACTGGGAAATAAAGAAGCTTTATACATCGGAAAAGGAGCAAAAAATGTGGTTTTTGAAAACGGAAACGAAGGACAGACCTTATTCTATTTCAATTCTGCACCCGCTCATCATTCTTATCCTACAAAGAAAATTACAAAGAACGAAGCGGAAATTGTAGAATTGGGCGAAACAAAATACGCAAACAGACGAACAATCAATAAACTGATTGTGAACAGCGTATTGGAAACCTGTCAATTACAGATGGGAATGACGGAACTGCACGAAGGAAGTGTCTGGAACACGATGCCTTCTCACACGCATATCCGAAGAATGGAAGCTTATTTCTATTTCGATCTGGAAGAAGATCAGGCGGTAAGTCATTTTCTGGGGCAGCCTCATGAAACGCGTCATATCTTTATGAAAAACAACGAAGCCGTGCTGTCTCCGGAATGGTCTATTCACTCAGGAGTCGGAACATCCAATTACACCTTCATTTGGGGAATGGCGGGAGAAAACATGGATTATGGCGATATGGATGCTGTAAAAACTAACGAACTCAAGTAATTTTTCCACATGAATTTATTCGATTTATCCGGTAAAGTTGCCGTTGTTACAGGTGGAACTCACGGATTGGGAATGGCAATGGCAGAAGGTCTTGCCGCAGCGGGAGCCGAACTGGCGATCACAAGTACAACACCGAAAAAATTAGACGAAGCTCTGGAATATTATCATTCCAAAGGATACAAAGCAACCGGATATATTTTCGATGTGACCGACGAACTGGAAGCCGCCCAGAAAGTAGCCTTAATGGAAGCTGCTCATGGGAAAATAGACATCCTTGTCAACAATGCAGGAATCATCAAACGCATTCCGGCAATTGATATGGAAGTGGAAGACTTTAGAAAAGTAATCGATGTAGACCTTACCGGACCTTTTATCATGTCCAAATTAGTGGGGAAATACATGATCAAGAGAAAATCAGGAAAAATCATCAACATCTGTTCGATGATGAGTGAGCTGGGACGCGATAATGTTGTAGCGTATGCTTCGGCAAAGGGCGGACTTAAAATGCTCACCAAAAATTTAGCAACAGAATGGGCGAAACATAATATTCAGGTAAACGGAATCGGACCCGGATATTTTGCAACGTCGCAGACAGAACCCATAAGAGTGGACGGAAATCCGTTCAACGAATTTATCATCAGCAGAACTCCGGAAGGAAGATGGGGAAATCCTGAAGATCTTGCAGGAACGGCTATATTTTTAGCTTCAGATGCAAGTAAGTTCATCAACGGACAGATTATTTACGTTGACGGCGGAATTTTAGCAACCATCGGGAAACCTGCTAATGAATAACACTAGAACTTTAAGAATGAACTCTTTTATTACAGATACTTTTTTATTACAAAATAAATACGCTGAAGAATTATACTTCAACTACGCAGAAAAACAGCCAATCATTGATTATCATAATCATTTGACTCCTAAAGATATTGCCGAAAACACGGTTTTTGATAATATTTCTAAAGTCTGGATTTCGGGCGATCATTACAAATGGAGAGCGATGCGTACATTAGGAGTGAACGAAAAATTCATTACCGGAGATTCTTCAGATAAAGAAAAATTTGAAGCGTGGGCTAAAACGGTTCCGTATACATTAAGAAATCCTCTGTATCACTGGACGCATTTAGAACTGAAAAGATATTTCGGAATTGATGAATTGCTGAATGAAAACAACGCTTCAGAAATTTACAATAACATCAACGCTCAGTTGCAGACTCCCGAAAAATCCACAAGAGGTTTGCTGGAAATGATGAATGTGGAATCTCTGTGTACAACAGAAGATCCAACAGATATTTTGAATTATCATCAGGATTTGGCAAAAAGCGGCTGGAAAGTAAAAGTAAGTACCGCATTCCGTCCTGATAAAGCGATTTTAATTGAAAACCACAACTTTGCAGATTATATTGCCAAATTAGGCGAATCGGCAGGAATTGAAATCAATTCTTACCAGACTTTGTGCGATGCATTATTAAAAAGAATTGAATATTTCCACGAAAACGGATGCAGATTATGCGACCACGGACTGAACAATATTTCATTTGAAGAAGCTACGGAAGCGGAAGTAAGTGCCATTTTCAATGATAAACTTTCAGGAAAAGTAATTGCCGAAAAGCAGGTGAATCAGTTTAAAACAGCCATTTTACTGTTCTTAGGAGAAGCGTATCACAAATTTGGCTGGGTTCAGCAGTTCCATTTAGGAGCTTTGAGAAACAATAACGAAAGAATGCACAGAATTCTCGGTCCCGATACAGGATGGGATTCTATCGGTGACTTCGTTCAGGCTGAAACTTTGTCTAATTTATTAAACGCTTTAGACGGAAAAGACAAATTAACGAAGACTATTTTATACAATTTAAATCCTGCCGACAACGAAATTTTCGCAACGATGATCGGAAATTTCAACGATGGAAGCATCAAAGGAAAAGTACAGTTCGGGTCAGGATGGTGGTTTTTAGACCAGAAAGACGGAATGATCAAACAGATGAATGCCCTTTCAAACATGGGATTGATAAGCTGTTTTGTAGGTATGTTAACCGATTCAAGAAGTTTCCTTTCTTTCCCGAGACACGAATATTTCAGAAGAGTGCTTTGTAATCTTTTCGGAGAAGAAATGAAAAACGGAGAATTGCCACAGGATATGGAACACGTTGGGAAAATTATTTCCGATATCTGTTACCATAATGCTAAAAATTATTTTGATTTTTAATTGAAAAAACTCTCGCAGATTTCGCAAATTTTGCAGATTTAAAATGATCTGTGTCATCAGCTAAATCTGCGGGAGATTTAAAATATTTTAAACCATTAAGGAGAATTAAGAAATTAAGTTTTGATTAAGATAAAATCAAAAATTTTAATTCAGCAAGAATGCTTAAAGCGAAGCTCAACTTAATTTTTCTAAACTCCTTAAATAAATCTTAATGGTTAAAATAAAAAATATCTGTAATTTTTATTAATAAAAAGTCTTTGTGGTCTTCGCTGAGTGAAACGCCTTTGCGAACTTAAAAATATACATTGAGTTTTAAAAGAAAATCTTTGTGTTAAAAAAATCAACAGATATTCAAAAAATTAAGGTTAGTAAAAACTTATGGGTAAAATACTTACTTTCGGCGAAATCATCATGCGGCTTTCCCCTCCCGGAAACAGAACCATGAAGCAGAGCCACGAAATGGAATTTTTCTTCGGCGGAACAGAACTCAATGTTGCTTCTTCATTGGCAACCATGGGATGCGAAGTAAAGCATGTAAGTGCTGTTTCAGACGATTTCGTGGGAGAATCGGCGCTTTCTTTTGTCAAAAGCTTCGGAATTGATACCAATTTTATTTCTAAAAATGAACATCCTTTAGGTTTATATTTCTTAGAAGTAGGATCATCGGTTCGCGCAAGCAGAATTGCGTATAACAGATTAAACGGCTCATTTGCAAATATTGAAGCAGGGAAAATCGACTGGAAAAAAGCTTTGGAAGACTGCGATTATTTTCACTGGACAGGAATCAGCCCCGGAATTTCAAAATTGGCTTATGAAAGTCTCAAAGAAGGTTTACAAACCGCTCGTGAATTAGGAATCGAAATTACCACAGATCCGGCTTACCGTTCCAATCTTTGGAAATATGGAAAAAACGGAAACGAAGTGTTGAAGGAACTGGTTTCTCTATCAACCAACTTCATTGGTGGAGTAAATGAAATCAACGAAATCTTAGGAACTCAGTTTTCATCAGATAAAAACGGATTCTTAGAAGCCTGTGAAGAATTAAAAAGACAATGTCCGTCAATTCATAAAATTTTCGACAAAATAAGAATTGGGGTTACGGCAAGTTCTCAGCAGACGCAGGGAAGAGCTTTGGTCAACGAGAATTATTTTGAAACCAAATTTTTAGAAATCGACAACGTAGTCGACAGAATCGGAACGGGTGATGCATTTGCCGCAGGTTTGATTTATGGATTATTAAATTTTGATGACGAAAAAGCATTGAATTTCGCCAACGCAGCATGTGCCATCAAGCACACTATTTTAGGCGATATCAATTATTGCAGTGCAGAAGATATCCTTGAAGTAATGGCAGGAAATTCAGGAGGAAGAATAAAAAGGTAGCTGGCTTTTGGCTCTTAGCTTTTAGCAATTGGCTTTCAATAGAACTAAAACGTTGTGGACTTTGCTGAGTGAAACGCCTTTGTGAACTTAAAATATACATCAAGTTTTAAAAAGAAAATCTTTGAGCCCTTTGCGTTAAAAATAAAGAGGTGCTGAAGTTACAGCATGCTAAAGGATAGACTTAATCTTATTAAAAATTATTTTTAAACAAGATAATTCAACAAAATGACAAAAATTCAAACCGTTACCAACGCCATCGTTAATCAGGGGATTTTACCTTTGTATTATAATGATGATGAAACGGTAACCATAGACATACTGAAATCGCTTTACAAAGCAGGAATTCAGGCAGTAGAATATACAAGCCGTGGAGAATCTGCATTAAGCAATTTTAAAAAAATGATAGATGTCCGAGATTTAGAAATGCCTGAAATGCTACTGGGAATAGGAACAATTAAAAATCTACAGCAGGCTGAAGAATATTATGAAATCGGAGCAGATTTTTTCATCAGTCCGGGTTTTGTAGCTGAAGTTGCCGCATTTTTAATTCCGAAAGACCTATTGTACAGTCCGGGTTGTATGACGCCGACTGAAATCATCACCGCTGAAGCAGCAGGAGTAACATTTATTAAATTATTTCCCGGAAATGCTTTGGGAGCAGGATTTATGAGTTCCATCAAAGATGTTTTCCCGAATCTGAAATTCATGCCGACAGGCGGAGTGGATACCACAAAAGAAAACATTGAAAGCTGGTTTAAAGCAGGAGTTTCTGCGGTGGGAATGGGAAGCAAACTCATCAGCAAAGATTTGATGGCTGCCAAAGATTATTCGACTATAGAAAATGAAACTAAAAAAGTGCTGGAAATTATTCAGACTTTAACTAAATAGATTACTATGAGTTCAGCTAATACTGTTAAACCAACAACCTACAGATGGACGATATGTCTGCTGCTGTTTTTGGCGACAACAATCAATTATTTAGACCGACAGGTATTATCTTTAACATGGAAAGACTTTATAGCACCCGAATTTCATTGGAATAACAACGATTACGGAAACATCACTGCGTTATTTTCTATATTTTATGCAGTAGGAATGCTTTTCGCAGGGAAATTTGTCGACTGGATGGATACTAAAAAAGGTTTCCTTTGGGCAATCGGAGTTTGGTCTGTAGGTGCAGTTCTACACGCATTCTGTGGAATTGCCACTTCAGGAATTCTTACCGGAAACTGGTTTGCAGGTTTTCAGGGATCTAAAGAATTGATTTCTACAATTTCCAATACTTCTGCGATCATTAGTACAAGTGTTACGTTGTTCATTTTTGCACGTTTCGTTTTGGCAATTGGTGAAGCAGGGAATTTTCCGGCAGCAATTAAAACCACGGCAGAATATTTTCCTAAAAAAGACAGAGCATTTTCTACCAGTATCTGGAATGCGGGAGCAACAGTGGGAGCTTTGGCAGCACCTATTACGATTCCTTTTATTGCCAAATCTATGGGTTGGGAATGGGCGTTTATCATCATTGGTGCACTAGGATTTGTATGGATGGGACTTTGGGTTTTCGTTTATAAAAAGCCACATTTACACAAGAGAGTTAATGAGCACGAATTGACTTATATCAATCAGGATCAGGACGATCTTCCGAATGAAGATACTTCGATTCCTGAAAAAGTATTTACGTTTAAAGAATGTTTCAGTTACAGACAGACTTGGGCTTTTGCCTTCGGAAAGTTCATGACAGACGGCGTTTGGTGGTTCTTTTTATTCTGGACTCCGGCATATTTAAGTTCGGTGTACGGAATGGATTCTACTCAAAGTGCTTTGCCATTATTCGTATTGTATATGATTACCTTACTTTCAATAGTCGGAGGTTGGCTTCCCAAATATTTTGTTGAAAAATTAGGAATGAACGCTTACGCAGGAAGAATGAAAGCGATGTTAATCTTCGCATTTTTTCCTTTATTGGCTTTGTTAGCACAACCTTTAGGAACAATTACGTATTGGCTTCCTGTTTTAATTATTGGTATTGCAGGTGCAGCACATCAGGCTTGGTCGGCAAACATTTTCTCTACGGTAGGCGATATGTTCCCTAAAAAAGCCATTGCTACCATTACCGGAATTGGCGGAATGGCAGGTGGAATCGGTTCTTTTTTAATTAATAAATCTTCCGGATTATTATTCGATCACGCACACAAAGCATGGTCAACAGTTGACGGAACTCCTTTACTGGAAAAATATCCGCAATACATCAACGAAAGATTACCGGATGGATTTTTTGAGCAGTTGGAAAAATCAGGAGCAATAGTTTCAGACGGAATTGATAAAGGTTATATGATTATTTTCTCAATCTGTGCCGTCGCTTATCTTATTGCCTGGACAGTTATGAAAACATTGGTTCCTAAATACAAAGTGATCAGTAAATAAATTTTGACGAAATTTTAAAAGAACTCTTACCAGTTCAAATAAAAATTTTGAGATCTTAGCTGAGTGAAACGCCTTTGCGAACTTAAAAATATACATGAGATATTAAAAAAATCTTTGCGGACTTTGCGTTAAAAAAATGTCCTGTAGCAAGATTTAGCAGAATTAAAAACACATTTAATTCAAATTAGAAAAATGGAAAATCAGATAAAACAAAAATTAAATCGTGAATTAAGTAATACTCAGGAAAAACTTCCCATTAAAATCGTTCAGTTTGGTGGCGGAAATTTCATGCGTGGATTCACAGATTATGTAATTGATAAATTAAATAAAGAAACCGACTGGAAAGGGGGGATTGTCAACTTACAGGCAACACCAAACGGCTCTATTCAGAAAATGGAAGAGCAGGATAATTTATATACTCTTTTCACGAGAGGAATTAAAAAAGGAGAAATTATTGATGAAAAGCACGTTATTTCTGCCATTCAGAAATCAGTTAATCCATATTCTGATTACCAGGATTTTTTAGCTTTAGCGAAAGAAGAAGAGCTGGAATTTGTCTTTTCCAATACCACGGAAACAGGAATTGCTTACGACGAAACGGAAACTTCTTACCAAGGTCCGCACAAAAATTTCCCTGCAAAAGTAGCGGTTTTACTTTACGAAAGATTTAAACATTTCAACGGGGCGGCTGATAAAGGATTGAGAATTATTCCCTGCGAATTAATTGAAAACAATGCATTTGTTTTAAGAGATATTATCATCAAATATGCTCAACTTTGGAATTTAGAAGATACATTTGTGGAGTGGATTCATCAAAACAATTATTTCCATAATACACTGGTGGACAGAATTGTTCCGGGCTATCCGAAAGACGATGCAGAATCTTATGAAGACCAGTTGGATTATGAAGATCAGATGATGGTGGTTTCAGAAACATTCCTTCTTTTTGTCATTCAGGAAGCCGGAAATTTAAATGATAGAATTCCATTCAACAAAATCAACGAGCAGATTTTGGTGGTGGATGATATTCAGCCATACCGTTTAAGAAAAGTCAGAATTCTGAATGGCGGTCACACTTTAATGTTGGCTCCGGCAATTTTATCAGGAAAAGAAACGGTTAAAGAATCTGTGGATGATCAATTTATCGGAAAGTTTTTGAAGAATGCGATTTTTAATGAAGTGAATCCAACCTTAGGTTTAGATGAGACTGAACTGAAAGAATTCGCGGAAGAAGTTTTCGACCGTTTCAGAAATCCTTTCATCAAGCATCATTTAGCAAGTATTGCTTTATATTTTATATCTAAATTTAAAGTAAGAGTATTACCAAGTTTACTTACCTATGTTGAAAACAACGGAAAATTGCCGGTAAACCTTACCTTTTCTTTAGCAAGTCTCATCAGATTCTATCAGGGAAGTTTCGGCGAAAAAGCGCTTCCTTTAAATGATGAAGAAGGAATCGTTGCTAAATTTAAAGAAATCTGGACAAACGAAGAGTATGAAAAAGTAGCTGAATTAGCGCTTTCTGAAACTTCTTTCTGGGATAGAGATCTTACTCAGGTTGAAGGTTTGAAAACAGCAGTGGCAAATGCATTGTACGAAATCGATCATAATGACATGGAAACTGCCTATAACAATTTTGTAGAATTCAATTCTTAAAAAATCATGCAAAAGAAAATCCTGAAAGTAAATCCCAAAGACAACGTTATTGTAGCACTGCTGGATTTGTCTGCCGGAGAATCGGTACATCTTGATGGTGCAGAATACACGGTGGTAAAAGATATTAAGGCTAAACATAAATTTGCTGCTGTAGATTTTCAAGAAGGAGATCAGATCATCATGTATGGTGTCATTGTCGGAAAAGCCAATCAGTCCATCAGAAAAGGAGAAGTCATTACAACCGAAAATGTAAAACACCAAAGCGCAAAAGTAGAAGGCAAAACTGAAACTTTAGGCTGGACTCCGCCGAATGTGGACAAATGGAAAGACCGTACTTTCATGGGATACCACCGTGAAGACGGACAGGTGGGAACGGAAAACATCTGGCTGTTTTTCCCTTTGGTATTCTGTGAAAACAAAAATATCGAAACGCTGAAAGATATTTTTGAAAAAGAGCTGTTACACGAAAAAGCAAGTAAGCATCAGCTTTTATTAAGATCATTATTGAATGGTGGTGAAACCTCTGATACTGCAGTGGAAGAGGAAGAAGACACCAGAGTATTTAAAAATATCGATGTAAGATTCATCACGCATCAAGGCGGTTGTGGCGGAATTCGTCAGGACGCGGAAGCATTGGGAAGGCTGTTTGCAGGATATGTCAACAACCCGAATGTTGCCGGTGCTACGGTTCTCAGCTTAGGCTGTCAGAATCTTCAGGTGCAGATTTTTATGGATGCGCTTCACGCTTTGGCGCCCGATAATAAAAAACCGATTGTTGTTTACGAACAGCAAAAATCGGGAACGATTGATGAAATGCTGACCGGCGTGATCAAAGATTCTTATGAAGGAATTAAACAAGCTAATAATATTGAAAGAAAACCTGCCTCCATCACAAAGCTGAATATCGGTTTGGAATGTGGGGGTTCCGACGGTTTCTCCGGAATTTCTGCAAACCCTGTTTTGGGTGAAGTTTCAGATATTATGGCAGCAGTTGGCGGAACAACAATGCTTGCCGAATTCCCTGAATTGTGCGGAGTAGAGCAGGAGTTGGTGAACCGTTGCATCAATGAAGAAGACGGTGTGAAATTCCTTCAGTTGATGAAAGATTTTGAAAAATCTGTCGTGGCGGCAGGTTCAGGGTTTGATATGAATCCGTCTCCCGGAAATATCAAAGACGGTTTGATTACCGATGCCATGAAATCCGCGGGAGCAGCTAAAAAAGGTGGTTCTGCTCCGATTGTTGAGGTTCTTGATTTTACAGAATACGCAACAAAACCCGGGCTAAATCTGCTTTGCACCCCCGGAAATGACGCCGAATGTACAACAGCTTTGGTTGGTTCCGGAGCAACCGTTGTCCTTTTCACCACAGGTCTCGGAACACCGATGGGAAATCCGATCGCTCCGGTAATTAAAATTTCTTCAAATACTATTTTAGCTGAAAAAATGTCTGATATTATCGATTTCAATGCAGGAACGGTCATCAGCGGAGATAAAACCATTTCGGAAGCAGCAGACGAACTGCTCGAATACATCATTAAAGTGGCAAGCGGCGAAGTGAAAACCAAAGCAGACTTACTGAATCAGAATGATTTCATTCCATGGAGACGAGGAGTCTCTCTGTAATGGGTTAATTATATTAAATATTAGGGTTGAAAATGCTTCCTGCTTTGTGTGGGGAGCATTTTCTTTTTGGGCGATAGCGCGGATTTGTAATCCGTGCTTATTTCCTACTTACAATAAGTGGCTCTAACATTTTGATAACATTTCATTGAGCGTAAAGTCACGGATTGCAAATCCGCGCTATCCGATGTCGCGGATTTGCAATCCGTGCTGATTTCATATTTACAATAAGGAACTATAATATTTTAATAGCTTTGCATTGAGAGTAAAGTCACGGTTACAAATCCGCGATATCTGGGCTGATAATTATAAATAAAAAAGTTCACAATAGTTTTAAAAATCTTTGATTTTTATTCTTTTGAGCGCTTTGAATATTATTGAAATTAGCTTTAACATTGTCTTTTGTGCCTTTTGTGGTTAGTTCTGAAATTAGTTTAAACAAGTTTTTTATCAGAAATTTAAATATTTCACATTTTTGAATATATTTAACTAAAAAAATGAAAGAACAAAGACCTCCAATTCCAGATCCAATAGCAAGAGAAGTTAGACAGAGATGTGGATTCGGTTGTGTTGTCTGCGGATGTCCTATCTACGATTATGAACATATGTTAGAATGGTCAAAAGTTAAGAGACATGTAGCCTCTGAGATAACACTTCTCTGTCCTACGCACCATAGGGCAAAAACAGCGCGACGTTTACCATCATTCATAGTTGAAGAAGCTAATAAAAATCCTTTTAATTATAGAAAAGGACTTTCTACTCCTGATATTTTATATTATTCTGGTAATAGTGCAATAGTTAAGATGGGAGATTCATCCTTTTACCTAAATGATGTTGGTTTAGGAGGACATATGATCCCACTTATGGTTAAACAATTTCCAGTTATTGAAGTAAATCTTAAAGATCAGCATTTTTTTGTTAATATGAATTTGCTGGACGAACGGAATAATGTAATTCTAATTATAAAAAACAATGTTATGCAGTATTCAGTTGGAATTTGGGATATTGAATATATTGGACGAAGACTAATAATTAGGCAACGTCAAAGAGCAATCTTTGTAGATATAGAGTTTGAAATACCAAATATAATAAACTTTAAACGTGGAAAATTTTATTTTAATGGTAATAGTTTCAAAATTACTAATGAAGGATTAATTGTAAATGATTTAATAACATTATCAAGAGTTACAATGTCCGATATTCATGTAGGTATTTGCTTATGAAAATCTAACCGATGCCCGATGTCGCGGATTTGCAATCCGTGACTACGACTCGCAACAATTCACCCCATAAAAACCACAAGAACATCCAAAGGATTATCGAAGTCTGCATAATTCCGTGCACTACTGAAATAATAATGCTCAGGTTCTGTCACAATTTTCTGTTTCACAGGATTTTGGTGAATATAATTTATTTTTTCTTTAATCCATTTGTTAGAAAAAACTTCCTCGGCATGATATCCATCTTGCCAAACTTTGAATTTTTGTTCACGAGATAAATGTTCGCAGGATTTTTTAAAATAATCTAGCATCCATTCTTTTCTGCTCTCAGTTTCAGACTGTATGGTTTCAATGATTTTTTTTGAAGTAAATTTTTTAAAATCACGCATGATTTCAGATAATGTATACTTTCCATCTGCTCTGCAGAAAATATGCAAGTGATTTGACATTAGGCAATAGGCAAAAATAGAAAGTCCTTTTTGAGCCTGACAGTATTTTAAAGATTCTATAATTATCATTTTTTGTGATAATCTGGTAAATACATCAACCCATCCGACAGTAGTAATTGTGATAAAGTAAGCCTGATCAATATCTAAAGCTTTGTATTTTGTAGACATTTGTGTTTTTGTTTAAATATACAAAATATTTTTTTCGATAGCGCAGATTTGATAGTGTGGATTTGTAATTTGATAGCGGGGGTTTGATAGCAGGATTTGATAGCGCGGATTTGTAATCCGTGCTTAGAACATTAATAGCATATTTAGGTCACGGATTACAAATCCGCGACATCGTTCACGTTCCCAAACTCAAATTTGCCGTTCCTAGCCCCTCCCGATACGTAAAATATACATCCTGACACGTCCCACGAAAGTACCGACACATTCTTCAAAGGTTTCGATACGTTACCCAACCTATCCCGACACGTTCCTAAAACATCCGTTGGCGTTGCAGATATCTTCAGCGAGGTAATGTAAGTCTTAGAATAGATCATGCAAACTATCCGGACAGGTAAAAGATAGATAAAAGACCTCTCCGAATCTTTTGTGAAGGTATCTAAGAGGGTAGATGATGTCGGGTGACCATTTAATGACATATCGAGGTGATTAAATGACCGCTCTGGATCTTTACTGAACGTATGCAGAACAGTAAGTAATGCCTTGACATCATTAAAAAGCGTGTCGGAACAGTTAAAAGATTAAGGCAAAGCATAAAAATACCCCTCCTTAGAATTGGGAGGGGTAATATGTGTGTTACTGTTTACTTTTTCTCTTCAGGCGGAGCGCTGGAAGTTGAATTTTTCACGAAGAACTGTTTCAGATCTTTGTACTTGTCTTCAAATCCCGGTGCTGAGGTTCCCGCTTTGTAGGTGGTGTACGAATAATCCACCAAAGCCGACTGATAATTGTCGTAATCATGCAGCGTTTTGGAATTTTTAAGTCTCGTAATAATACTTTCAAGCCTGCTGATCATCATTTCCATATTGTTTCGGGAGGTATGATCTCTGTTGAATTCGTCCCAGTCGACTTCGGGAGAACTCAGGTTGGGCTGACTGCTGTTGTAGTCGTAAACTTTGTTCACAAAGAGCTTGTTTTGCTCGTTAATGCTTCCGTAACGTTTAAGGTCTTCAGCGGAAAGATTAAAATTAATTTCAGCAAGCGCTGTTTCCAATGCCGTGATGGCATCCTGTGCCGTAGTGATCTTTGCACTGCTCAAATGAACGGAGTTCAGATTCGTTAATCCCATCATTTTTGATTTTAAAGGTTAATACTGTTTATATAAAATCGTGTGTTTTTTTAATGAAAACGAATGTAGTAAAAATTTTTATTCAGACACTAAATTTGTTTATAATAATTATTTGAAAAGTCTTCCTGCTTCCGCAGAGAGCATTTCTTTTCGTTCATAATCTTTAAAATTTCGGTTTTATATAAAACACTTGTAAGTGATTTAAAAATTTTATGCCTTAGTAATCAGTAAATTAAAAATATTCATTATGAAAAATCTTAAAAAATTAAAAAGAAGTCAGTTGGTGCTCATCAGCGGCGGCGACGTTGCGTATGCAGTCTGCGATTTGGATGGAAACTGTCCACCCACTGTAGGATCTTACTACTGTAATGATGGTATATGCTACAGAGTGACCGGCGGCGGTGGAGGTGGTGGCGGATGGTGTAATGAACCTATTCGTCTTTGTCAGGAATGGGAAACAGGTTGCGGATGTGTTTACTAGCAAATCTTTGGTAAAAGTAAAGCGGTTTTTTCAACCGCTTTTTTTGTTTTTAGAATATTAATAAAAAGATGAGGTGTACATTTTAGATGTTTATCAATTCTAAGTTTTGTTCAATGATCTGCCTTTTCGTCCTTTTTTCGGATTCCTTTAGCGTAATAATATGAGAAAGCTTATCGATTAATCCATTTTCAGAATTTTGTGAGAAAATGACTTTAATTTTGTCTTCACCTTTTCTGCGGTTTTCAGTTTCATGGATAAAAAGTCTGAATAATTCCATTTTCCACGATTCCTCCATATAATCAAACTCTTCCAAAACGAAAAGAGAATTATTTTCGGAAATCCAATCCCGATGAAAATCTAAGATTTGGTTTCCGTTGTATTTTTTTGCTTCATACCATGGTTGATAAAGCTGTTCTTTTTTTATAAAGTCTAAATATTCATGGAATAGTTTCATCCCGGCCGGAAACCTGAAGGTTTCATAATTTGTATTTTCAATAATATAACCGACGAAATTTCGCCTTTCAGTTTCAGATTTCCCTACAACTAAAAGGTGCTTTTTATCTAATATTTTTAGTATTTCATCTTTCATGTTTTTGTTGAATCAACTAATGATTTAATATTTTATTATAATGTCATAAAATTTAAGATATCATTTTTAATATTTCTTTAACTAGAGCTTGCTTTTCTTCGTCATTCAGGTTAAAGTTGTTTCCATCACGTGCATATTGAATTAGATGTCCATCCTGTTTACACCATTTTATCATTCTGTTAATTCCGCTTTTGGTAATTATTCCCTGATCATTTTCAAACTTTGGAGGTGAGGAGAGATGAATCAGTTTAACATAATTTTTCAAAGCAATCACTAATCTGCGATCCTCATCTTTCTGCTGCAAACCATATTTTATAAAATGAGTTTGATCAGAGTTTCATTCAAAATGTTACAGCCGTCTCATCCTATCTGTCTCAGAATTTAACAGTGTTAAAATATTGCTGCGGTTACGACCTCCTCTGAATCCATTATATAAGTCATTCTCAAGTTTCTTTATTTCATCTTTTATTGGATGATTTTCAATTTTTTCTTCCAAAAATGATTAAACAAATGAGAAGTAAATAAATAGATTATCAAACGATAATACAGATGAGTAATCCTTACTTAGAATATATTATTGCTGAAAGTCAAGTATTATCAATCAGCGAAATCTGGTTTTATAATATGTTGAGATTAGTTAGGTTAAAATATAAATTCAATTTCTGAGAATATATCCTGTATTTCGTCTTGCTCTTCTTCCGTAAAATCATTGTCAATGAGTGAGAGCTCTTTCAGCTTTTTAGCATTCTTCAATTCTTTTGGTAAAGCGTTCAGCCTATTATTGTCCATACCTATAGAAAACAAGGCAGGCATTTTTGCAATAGAAGCAGGCAGTTCTTCTACCTGGTTATCATGCAGATTAAGATCCTTCAGTTTTATCAGGTACTCTACGGAAGAAGGGATTACTTTAATGTCATTTTCACTCAGATCCAGTATTTCCAGTCTTTTAAGTTTGTCGATAGATGTCGGAAATTCATTGAGGCGGTTTCCTTCCATGTTCAACTCTCTCAAGTTTGATAACTGTTCGGCGTCCTGTGGCAGAGAGCTCAGTTGATTGAATGACAATTCAAGAACTTTTAAACCGGAAAGCTGCCCGACTTCTTTTGGTAATTCCGTTATTGCATTATGATTCAAGAATATACATCTTAGTTTTTTAAGATTTCCAATGGTATCTGGTAATGTATTCAGTTTGTTATTGGCAATGGAAAGGAAGTCAAGTTTTTTGAGCTCACCTATGCTTGAAGGTAATTCCTGAAGTTTATTATAATCTAAAGATAAGGTATGTAGTTTCTTTAGTTTACTAAAATCAATGCTGATGTCGGTAAGCTGATTACGGGACAAATCCAGATTTTCCAACTTTTTAAGTTTACCAATTCCTGAAGGCGCTTTTTGAAGTTGGTTTCTGTTAAGATTCAGATAAGTAAGCTCTGTCAATTGGATAATTATTTCCGGCAATTCGGTAAGTTTATTTTCACTCAGATCCAAACTTTTCAGATTTTTCAACTCACCAACAGTAAGCGGAACTTCCTTTAGATTCTGTTTGCTAAGGTTTAAAATGGTAACTTTATCCTTATAAATTAATGCTTTTTCAATAGATGTAAATGTATGGGCTGCAGGATTAAGATGCATCAGCAAAAGTTCATCTTCAGTAGAGAGAGGGTTATCTGAAAAATTTACAGATTCAAGCTGATCAAGATTTTTGAGTTCCTGAGGAATTCCGGAAATAGCATTCTCACTAAAATCACACTTTTTAAGCTTAGTGAGCAACCCAAAAGATGCCGGAATAGCTTTCAGTTTATTGCCCTGAACACGAGTTTCCTCCAAGTCGGATAATAACCCAATGTTTTGAGGAAGTTCTTCAATGTCGTTGTAGCCGAGTTTCAATATTTTAAGCTTCTTTAAATTTTCTATCCCATCCGGAATCTCTGTTATTTCTGAATTTAACGAAAGATCAAGATGTTCAAGTTTTTTAAAGCGAAGAATCATTTCCGGAAATTCTTTCATTTTGTTTTGAGAGAGATCCAGCTTTTTAAGGTTGGTCAGTTTTGCAAAACCAATAGGCAACTCATCAAAACAGCCGTCGCAGGCAAAAGAAGTAAGGCTTTGCAGGCAGCCTATAGAATCCGGTAACCTGGGACCGAACATTGTTTTTTTAGAATAGTAATAATCCATTACAATGCCGCTAAAATTCAGAGGTGTAAGAGATAAATGATGGGAAGGGTAATGTTCAAAATTAGCTGACAAAAAGCGTTTGATTTCGTGTACATAATAGCTTCCATCATCAAGTGTTGCTTCAAAGAAATCGCAAATCTCCGCAATTACATTGAGTTGGTTTTCTGAAGCAATATCTTTTGCCTGCTGGATGCTTTCTTTAGTGCTGTTGGTAATAAGTGTTTTTAATTCAGATAAAAGTTCCATATATATTAGTTGTGGATGCAATATACAATTATTAGAGAAAGAAGGAAAAATAAACGTGATCTTACCAAAGTAACATCACGTCTATTTTATAGTATTGAAATCTTTGCGCCTGATATCAGATCAACAATTCTTCAGCGTCTGTAAGCTCGGTTTTGTAAAAGATATCATAGATGGGTTCGTATTCTTCATCAAAATTATTTTCCTCGGCATAATCCCAAAGTGCACTGTAGCACATTTTGTCGAAAACAAAGGCATCACCACCTTCATGAAGTTTGGGTACGTCGAGATGATAGACCCAGTTTCCGACGGCTTTGTTTTCATTTGTCCATAAGATTCTTATGTAGCCATTAGTGGCATTAATGAAAAATAACAGCTGTTTTGCTTCCGTCGCTTCATCATTTTTTCTGTTTTCTATGATGCGGTCTACAACTTTTTTTAAATCTGCAGTGAGCTGCTCCAGTTCATTGGCATTCGATGTGTAAATTGTTTCATGTTCATCGGGGTTCATTCTTCTCCAGGACATAATTTTTGTTTTTAGGTATTAGTATTATTTTTAATTGATGTTTAAAACTATCATTAATTGCCAGATATATAAAGGGATTTTTCAAGGCCGATGCGAAAAGGAGAATAGACCCAGAGTAAAATCTCCGGTTTATCAAGTTGTTGTTCAATATCTTCTTTTTTTATATTAGAAGAGGGAACATTTACTTCACGAAGTTTGGGAAATATATTCAAAAGACTGAAATCAGAGATTTTATGGTCAGAAAGATTCAGGCGTTCCAGATTTTTTAGCTTTTCCAGACCTTTCAGACTTTCAATATAATTTTCTGCCAGATCAAGTGTTTTTAAATTGATAAGATGATCCAGTTTGGATATACGGGAAATCTCACAGCGACTAAGATCAAGTTCTTCAAGGTTGAGTAGGTTCTCAAAAGCGATTACATTTTCAAAATTGTAGCATTCACAAATCAAAACTTTTAATTTATCTAATCCACTAAAATCTATTTTTTGTTCACCATAAAAACTCACTTTAAGTTTCTCAAGATTTGGAAATTTATTTAACAATGCTACGGGAACTTCGCAGTCTTTTTCAATTTTTAAGTCTAATATTTTTAATTGCTCTAATCTGGGTAGTTTATTGATGATTTCTCCCTTCACAATAAGTTTTTCAAGTGCAGGTAACAGAGCGAGATTTTCCAGATCACCATCATCACTTAGAGTAAGTGTCTGTAAGGATTTGAGATGTCCTAATCCTTCAAAATAAAAATTATTAAATGTAGATAACCATAAATTTTCAATATTTTTCAGTTCTTGTAAATCCAGTGTTATAGGCTCTGCAATTTTACGGTTTTGTTTTTCAATGGTGAGTTGAAGTTTTTTAAGGGATTTTATCGACAAAATATCCTGAGCAAGTTCGAGACTGCGTGTTGAGGTTTCAATTTTTTCTAACGCAGTAAAATGTTTTAGTTCATCCTGATTCCTAATCATCCTGATTTTATTCCAATCAAAAGCATTAAAAGCTTTTAAAAATCCTTTCAGTGGTAACAATTTTTTGACGTCTATATAATGATTCTTTTTATCAGGATGGTGGGCATCGAATTCTATATCTTCCAGCTTTGTAAAATATTTGAAAGCTTTCTGATTTTTAACCTCCGTGTGTTCAAATCTAATCTTTTGAATTTGTGGTGCTATTGATGAATAATCATTCAGATCAATAGAACATCTGTTAAAATAAAGTTCATTTAATTTTGAAAAATTTTCTAGATAACCTGTATTGGTGAGGTTGTAATCTTCTATCATCAAATGTTTGATATAAGGGGCTATTGATGCCAGAAGTTTTGTATCAAAATTTTGGATAGTCCAGTCCGGATCCCAACCAAAATTCGGCGGTTGTCTCGAGATCACACATCTCTCCAGCTCAAAGGGTTTTATATCATGATCAGGAATAATAAGATCATGAATTTTTATATCAGGATATAAACCTAGTTTTTTTAAATCAGGGAACTGACAGATACTTTTTAAGCTCTCTACTTCACAATTGTGTAAAGACAAATTACTTACCCCATTTGAAATTGGGATGAAGAGATTGAAGTTCTTCAACTTCATATTCTCAAAATCTAAAAAGGTAAATTTTCCTTTATTTCGTTGATATTGAATGTCGCTTTTTGACTCAATGAAATTGGTGTCATTGATTGTAAGACTATATAAAGCAGGAAAAAGATTTAGTTCATGAATATTATTAACTGTACATTTAGTAAAGGTAACATATTCCAGATGATTGGAGACAGGCAGGAAAAATCCGGGATGTGGAAGATTCATCTCTTCCAGAATTAAACATTGAAAATGACCATGTGAGGTTTTGGCTTTTGGTATGTCAGGATCGAAAGTTGCTTCAATGGAACATTTTCTAAGCGTGAGGTATTGCAGGTTTATTTTGTCAATATCCTCCAGACTGGCGATGGAACATTCTGTTAATGTCAAATAATGAATTTTGTCAAAAACAGGCTCAAGTGCAGAGAAATCTTCAAAATGTAAGTTCGAGAGATATAAATTATTATAGCCATCATAATAAGATTTTCCACTCTTTTTTATTTTTCTGTCCCATTCTTCAAATTTGATATTAAGGGAATCTTCAAGTTTTTGGGTAATAGTTTTAGGATCACTCATATTTTTAAATTAGGCTAAAAATAAGCTCTTTTTATTACTTATAATTTTTTTTCAGGTTGTGTTTCTAGTCAATAATTATTCGGAAAGGAGTAGAAGGTCTGTAGTACCAGATTGCCACTTCCGGTTTGTCGAGCTGTTTTTCGGCATCTTCTTTTTTTATTTTATTCTTTGCAAGATTGGCTTCACGAAGCTTGGGGAGCTTATTCAATACACTGATATCGTAGATTTTGTTATCATAGAGGTTCAGGCGTTCAAGATTTTTCAAGTTTTCTAAACCATCGATGTTTTCAATTTCGTTTTCTTCCAGATTTAATGTTTTTAAATGGGTAAGATTATCCAGTTTAGTTACTTTGGAAAGCCCGCAATAACCGAGATCCAGTTCCTCAAGTTTGGGAAGATTTTCTAAAGATACAATGCCATCAAAATCGCTTCCAAAGAGTGTAAGTATTTTTAATTTTTCCAAATCCTTGAGTTTTATTTTCTGCTCTTCTGATGCCCTTAAATCAAGTTTTTTAAGATTGGGAAATTTATCATGTAAATTTATCTCACAATATTCTCCTCTGCTGTATAATTTAAGTACTTTTACCTGCTCTAAACGAGGGAGTTTATCGATCGCATTTACCTCAATAAATAGTTTTTTAAGTGACGGCAACTGCGCTAAACTTTCCAGATCGCAATCATCATCTAAAATAAGCTTTTTCAAAGATTTTAAATAACCGATTCCTTTAAAATAAAAATCTCCAACGGTACCCAAATTTAATTTTTCCACGTTTTTCAGATGTTGCAAATCCAGAATAATGGGTTCAGTAATTTCAGGTTCCAGTTCTTTAATATAAATATTCAGGTCCAGATTTTTAAGAGATTCCATAGACAATATTTTCTGTGCAAATTCTATAGAATCAGCGCTGATATCAAGCTCTTCTAATGTAGTAAAATTTGTTATCTGGTCAATGTTCTGAATGACCTCATTATTCCAAAGAATGATTTTCTTTAAACTTTCTTTTAAAGGCAAAAGCTTCTCAAGATTTATTAAATTTCGATCTTCAGGACGATCTACTGAAACTTCTATCTTTTCGAGTTTTGTAAAATATTTGAAAGCGTACTGATTTTTTATTTCGGAAGTATTAAAATAAATCCGCTTAATTTGTGGTGCCACAGATAAATAATCTTCCAGATCTACGGTGCATTTTTCAAAATTGAGTTGATTTAACTTTGGCAAATGTTTCAGATAATCTGTATTGATCAGTTTGTATCCTTCTACTGTCAGATTTCGGAGATAAGGAGCAGCCGAAAGGAGCAGTTTTGCATCAAAATCAGGCTGTACTACATCCGGAGTCCAGTCATAAAATGATACAAATGACTGAATAATGCATTCTTTAAGTTTAAACTGTTGTGAATTATCATATTCAGAATTGGGATCATTAATTTTTAATTCAGGATCAAGATGAAGCCTTTTCAGATGTGGAAACTGACTGATGTTTTTTAAACTGTCCAGTTCGCAGTCGTATAATTTTAAAACAGTTATTTCTTTCAACACAGGAAGATACGAATCGAAATTTTTCAATTTCATATTTTCAAATGTCAGCCAATTGAGTTTTTTTATGGAATCCTGCTTATATTGAATGTTGTTTTCAGACGTAATAAACTGACTATTATTTATATTTAAGTAATATAAGGAAGGAAAAAGATTTAATTCGTAAACATTGCTGACGGTACATTCTGTAAATGTAATATCATGAAGATATTTGGAAACAGGTAAGAAAAATCCGGGATGCGGAACATCCATATCTTCCAGATATATACTTTCAAAATTCCCCTTAGTTGTATTAGCTTTAGATACGTCCGGATCAAAAGTTTCTTCCATTGAAATTGAACATTTTTTCAGAACAAGGGTTTCCAGTTTTTTCATGCGATGCATATCGTTGGCATTGGCAATAGAACACTCTGTTAATATAAGTGTATAAAGTGTTTCAAAAACAGGTTCGAGTGCGGAGAAATCTTCAAAATGCAGGTTTGAAAGAGATAAATAACTTAATTTGCTTGAAATATAGCAAGAATTTTCATCTTCTTTCTCTACTTTATCAAATTTGATATTAAGAGTATTTTCGAGTTGGCTGATTATAGTTTTAGAATCATTCATATTTTTCAATTAAATAAGGGCTGTTTTTACGCAATATAAAGCATTTCCATCATATTGAAAATCATTTTGTAAATGTTTTCTGATGAAAATGAATAGGAGAATATTTTAGAAAAAGATAAGAAATTACTTTCTCTTCGAAGACTTTCGGATATGAAGCTGAGGAGCCAGTACCACTTTTTTCTCTATGGAAACACCGAAGCTGTTTTCCTTTACACTTTCGATAAAAACCTGTCCTGCCATTTTCCCCATCGTTACCGGAGTCTGGTCTACAGAACTCATCGGAAGCTCCATAAACTGGGTGAAAGGTTCATTGGAAAAGCCAATTACGGCAACTTCCTGAGGAATTTTAATCTTCCTTTTCTTAAGTTCCTGACAGGCTCCCAAAGCAGCAAAATCACTGGACGAAAAAATGGCATCGGGAACAGATTTTCTTTCCCACAACTTTTTAATAGCATCAATTCCGGCGTCAATAGAACTTCCAGTAGAAATAATATTTTCCTCTTTTACAGAAAAATTATGGTCGATGAGTGCCTGTTTATAGCCATTAAGACGGTTGCGGTAAATCTCAAGATTCAGATCTCCCGAAAAATGACAGATGTTTTTATAACCTTCACTGATGAGGTGTTCCGTAGCAATATAACCACCCCGGTAATCATCAATCGTAACCGTACTTATTCCCGGAATATCCTTTTTACGGTCGAAAAATATGATCGGCGTATTTGAAGTATCTAAAATATTCTGGATATGCTCCGTTTCAACAGTTGTTTTGGAAACTGACATGAAAATACCGTCAACCTGCGCATTAAGAAGCGTATTCAGATGTTTTTTTTCAATGGTCACATCTTCATGGCTCTGGCAGATAATCACATGATAACCGAAAGGCGAAAGTTCCTCTTCAATGCCGCGTATAACAGAAGAAAAAAAGTTGGTATTGATATACGGAACAATAATTCCCACATTCTTCGTTTCACCGCTTTTTAAGGCTTTGGCAAGATTGTTCTGCTTATAGTTCATTTCTTTGGCAGTTTTTCTTACCAGTTCCTTCGTTGCCTCACTTATTCTCGGATGATCGTTCAATGCTCTGGAAACCGTTGCCACACTTACATTTAGCTTTTTCGAAATATCGTATATCGTGGCACTTTTTTTATTCATAAAAACTTTTTTCAGGATGATGATGTACTTCAAAACGAAATACGTTATTGAGGTAAATTTAATCAAATTATGGAGATTAAAAAGCAATTGAAATGATATTATAACAGAGAACTGTCATTATAAAAAAAAGGTATGCTTAAATTGCTGATTTTATTTACATTAAAAAGCAGTATGCTTAAGTTGAAAAGAGTAGATTTACATAAAATAAAACGTATTTCCGCTATTGTTAGATTTAGTTTTCTTAAGATTTTTCTGTAACAACAGTAAGTATAAATAATTTCAGTTTTGTATTGTTAATTGAGATAGTTTTGTAATTTGTAAAAATATTTTTATAACCATGAATTTGCAGAGGAAAATATCATATACTGTTCTCATTTTACTATTCTTTTCGGGAAGCCTTTTCTCGCAGAATTCAATTTCTGAATTTAAAGATAAAATAGATCTTTACCTGCTGGATAATTTCGTTTGGATGACTGATAATGATACGGTTTTTGTCAGTAATTTATATGATTATTCTGGTGACAGTTCCCGTGAATTTTATTTTTATAATAGTAAAACCAGGCAAAAAATATTTCCCTACGGATTTGAAATGGCTTATCCTTTTGTCGGAAAAACTGCCGTTGTAAAGTATAAAAACCGATGGGGATTGATTGATCGGAGCGGAAGATTTATTTTTTACTCTTTATCTTCCTATCCGGTTAAATTGACTTCTTATGAAAAATATGCAGTATTTGATGAGGTCACCAGATATGATGTAAGAAACGGAATTTTCCGGGAATCTTCTATTTACTGCGGAGAGCCTGCAACGCCCGATTATTTTATATCAAAAAGCCTAAACGGGAAATATAACTTGATTGAGGTAAATAAAGGACCGGTTTTTAAAATAGATGTAGATTCTATTATTTCTAAAAAGGATTTGATATATAAAAGTACAAATCAGGACTTACTGATCTTAAAAAAGAAAAATAAATATGGTCTTTATCTGCCTGATGGGACTGAGATTCTTAAAATAAAATTTGAACACGCAAAATTTATAGGAAATTATGTCATGTTATACGAAAACAGTAAGTGGAATTATTATACCTATGAAAATAATAAACTCAACTTAATTCTTTCAACACCACTCGAATGTATTACTCCTGCTTATCAGGCTAAAGTTATTGGAGTATTTAAAAAAGACAACAAATACAATCTGTTAAAAACCAATGGTGAAACTTTACCGGAAAGTTTTGATTATATAAGCGACACGGCAACTTACGGAGTAAAAGAAAATGTTCTTGTTATCTTCGATTCTGAAGCAAATTATTATAATTACGCTGAAAAATAACTTTTAAATTTAAATATGAGTAACAGAAATCGGGGAAAAAATACGGGCGACGATACCTTATTCGGTTCCGCAAAACAGCTTGAGAAAATGAAATCGGCAGTTCAGGATATGCAGTATTTATTAAGCCGGAATTATGCTGAAAAAGCTTCGTCGGAACTTGTCGGAAATCATTACCGCCTCAAAACAAGACAGATTCAGGCGGTTCGAGGAGCTTCCGCTTCAGAAACTCAGCTTCAGAACAGAAAATCTAAACAGCTCAAAATTTCTGAATTGAAAGTTAAAACCTTATATCTTGATGGCTTCAATGTCCTGATTTTACTGGAAAGCCTTCTTTCCGGAGCTTATATTTTTGAAGGAACAGATGATTGTTTCCGGGATCTTTCCGGTGTTTTCGGAACCTATAAAAGAGTAAATCAGACGCAGGAAGCTATTGAACTCGTTGCTTCATTTTTTCATATATCTCATGCAGAAAAGCTGATCTGGATTTTCGACAAACCAGTTTCAAACAGCGGAAGAATCAAACAGATCATTATGGATTTTGCCATTGAAAATAACGTCAACTGGAACGTTGAACTGGAATTTAATCCCGATAAATTTTTAGCAGAAAATGCCGAAATTCTCGTCACTTCTGATGCATGGATTCTGGATCACTGCAAAAGCTGGTTCAATCTCATCGGATATTTAATTCAGGAAGAAAATCTTTCGGCTAATGTTATCAAAATGTGTTGATTTAAACACAAAGGCTATATATAAAACACAAATTGTACAAATATCAACACTAAAAAACACAAATAATTTATTGTGATATTTGCGAAAACATTAGTGTTATTCGAGTTTAAGTAAACACAAATTGCACAAATAAAAACACTAAAAATCACAAATAATTTATTGTGCTATCTGTGAAAACATTAGCGTTATTCGAGTTTAAGTAAACACAAATGGCACAAATATTAACACTAAAAAGCACAAATAATTTATTGTGCTATCTTTGAAAACATTAGCGTTATTCGAGTTTAAGTAAACACAAATTGCACAAATATTAACACTAAAAATCACAAATAATTTATTGTGATATTTGCGAAAACATTAGCGTTATTCGTGTTTAAAAAAACATAAGTCGCACAAATAATTTATTGTGATATTTGCGAAAAACATTCGTGTTAAGTATCTAAAAATAAATAATAATACATTTTTCTAAAAACTTGTATATTTCTCTTGTTAATAATTGAAGTATGCGATTTATAGAATTAACAGAAGAA
>NZ_QEHP01000151.1:0-1457 GCF_003094695.1 Chryseobacterium sp. HMWF035
GCAAATGAAAAGCTTATTTTTTTACTGTATGCAGGTTTATCGTCTATCTCGACATTATACTTATTTAACCAGAATTTCAATTTAGTTTCATCTTCTAAAGAAGAGAAATTTTCTAACTTTTGTACATTAGATTCTCTTGGATCAACAGGTTTTACCAATTGGTTTTCTGCATTATTAGAAATTTTCATTCCCAGATTATGCAATTTGGCAGGCTCAGGAATCATAAATTCAAACATCATACGCTTCCCGTAATTATAGATTTGATTTTTCACCACCTTGTCTACCCATCGGTAAACACCCACTACATGGCTGCTTCCTTTGGTATTATCAAAACCATGCTTATTGTTTTCTTCAAACTCTTCGATGATCTTATCAATACGCTCTTCTTTTACTTTGGTAACAATTCTATCGAGTGCTCTTGCTGTGATATCTTTGGCTTCCGTGACCGCCTGTCTGTTGCTTTCCTCTTTGGAATTATGAGTGGCATAGTTAGCACTTACATTTACGCCATATTCTACAGGAGATTTCCCCCACTTTGCATAGAATCCGGCTTGTGCTGCAAAATCTTTAGATTCCTGAAGGATTTTGGAAATTTCGCTCTGCATTTCGTGTCTGTCGGTAGAAGTTGTATCGGTCAGCTTTTCTTTCTCAGATTCAGTCGATTTTGTTGTTTGATTTTCGCTTCTTCTGAGTTTTCTTGTAGCTCTTTCCTTATATTCCCTTGCCATGATGTTTTCGATGTGTGCCACATCTCCTTCCACATAACAATAAGTGGATTGTTCTACTTTCTTATAATCGGTAACTCCGATGTTTTTCATCCCAAATCCTGAAGGGATAAATGAGCCTACCGGGGTGGTTGTCGTTGTTCCGGAGCCAGTTCCTGTTCCTGTTCCTGTTCCTGTTCCTGTTCCTGTTCCAGATCCTGTATCCGGTTTTATCTCTTTTGGAGTGAAGGCTGCACTTCCTTTGAATACTCCTTGTTTCAGAGGATTGTTGAAATCCGATGGATCCTGTACTAATGTAACACTCATCAGATACGTTTTTCCGTCCTCTAAAACCACTTCACCATCGAGGATGAATCCATTTTGTCTTAGCGTGAGTGAAGCAGGAATTCCCGGGCTGTTGTAGAACAGAAAACTTACTCCCATTGATGGTTCAAACACTACATTGGAGCTAATCTCTGTCCCATTGATCGTTACTTTATAATTTCCTGATATAATTCTGTGCGCAAAATTTTCAACAATAATCTGTATAAACCATTCAGAATTATTTTTGACGCATGTTTTTACACTATAAGGAATCCATCCGTTTGCAGCGGCAGAATTTGTTACCGGAACAACAACTCCTCCGACTGTTGTGGAAACCTGTTGATTAATAACTGTATTGTTTACAACCTGCTGCTGAAGGGACTGATTATTCTGTGCAATGGTTTGAAGAATACTTGTAAAAGAAGGCAG
>NZ_QEHP01000151.1:1467-6427 GCF_003094695.1 Chryseobacterium sp. HMWF035
AATAACTGTATTGTTTACAACCTGCTGCTGAAGGGACTGATTATTCTGTGCAATGGTTTGAAGAATACTTGTAAAAGAAGGCAGGGAAGACAATGCCTGTGCAACTGACGGCATCCCAAATATTCTGCATACTGAAGAAGCATCATCTTTGTCTAAAGCTCTTTCGATGGCAGCTGCATCAATTTCAGGACGGAATTCAAAGTTAAATTCAGGTAACTCCGGCGCAGGAATTGTCCTTACCATTTCCTCATTTAGTTTTCTAAGCTCTTCCTGAGAGTTTTCATCCTTCATAAATAATTCAGGATGTGCAATACTCATTTTTGAAAGATAAGCAATCCTGCTTTCCGCCATCTTTTTACGGCTGGCTAATTCTTCCAATTGATTCTGATATTCTTTTCTTGCAGGAGCCACTTCTCTTTCATAATTTGCCAAAGCTTCTTTATAAGCATCCTGATACTCTTTTTGGTAGGCTTTTTCCAATTTTTCTAAAGAATCCTGTAGTTTTTCATTTGCCTGAAGATTAATTTTAGCTTCTGCAAACTTCATATTCTTATCATTATAGGCTACTTTCGGAGCCGCAACAACAGGCTGGTCTGCCATTCTTGAAGTTCCTGAAGCAGTTGATGATGAAGCATTATTTACTTTGAAGAGCTCTTTAGGAAGGACTACTTTTGCTTTGATGACATCATTATATACATCTTCGGCTCCATCAGTATAAACAGAGAGAATATGATTTAGATGCAAAAACTGCATGAGTGTTTCCTTAGCATAGAAATCTTTTTGTGTGGTTACCTGATAAACCAAATTATCCCAAAGACCTGAATCTATTGCAGGCATTGCTTTTTTAGTTGTTACCAAATAGTCTTTGTATTCCTTGATTTTAGCATCAAATTCCGCCTTGGAAGCTGTTGCTTTATTTCTCGCTACCCATACTGCCAGATCATAAAATACAGAATCCTTTGCTTTTAAGGTTTGTTCTGTTTCTACAGTTAACGGAAGGGAAGATGGAGACTCACAAAGTTTTTGCAAGGAAGTCGATGCGTTCAGCTTTTGGTCAAATACTCCTTTCTGGGTATCTTTTCTAAAGATAAATCTTCTTTCCAAATTTTTAGGATTGGATAATTCCGCATTTCTACTGGTCGCGAATCTGAAAAGTGTCTGCGATGCGTTATTATTGGTATTTAAATTATTTGTTGACATTTTTTTGTAAATTTGTTTGTTTTTATGCTGTAGGCTTGCTTATCACTTCTTACCTCCAGCAGTTTGTTTAGATTTTTGAAAGTTTCTTTTTAGTAGAATACTTTCGAGGATTTAGCATTGTTTTTTAAGGTGGTCTCCTGCTAATGGATGTCCACCTTACTTCTCAATCGGGAGCATACTATTATTTTTTTTAAATTGTTAGTGATTAATTGTTAATTTATTTTTTTTCTGCTTCTTTGTTGTTACACTGTTACATTTTTAAATTGTTACATTATTGCGTTTCTTCATTGTTTCTGTTGCAAAGAAAATGTACCGTTGCGTCAAAAATCGACGTTTTGAGAAAAAAGTTTAAGTTTTTTGAAAATTGGGATAACTCACTTATAATCAATGAAAAAAGTTTCATCTCATCCTCGTAACTCATTGATAATGGTTTGGACTGAAAAAATGGGTGTTTTTGGCGTTACGAAACCTGTTGCGACACGGACTTTTTGTTTTTTTTCAAGTTTATGGTTGCGTTTCTGCTAAATTCATAATAAAATGAGATTTTCATACCGCATTTTGAACATCTCATAATTTTTAGATAAAAAAGAGGTGTTTTTTGACCTATTTTATTTTTCCTGATTTTTTAATTTTCCGTTTTAGAAAATTCGTTTCTTCATTATTATCTGTTTTAATCAATTTCCGTCTTTTAAATCTTCGATGTGACGGATGAGCAGCCAAAGGATAATGGGAAAACCGATGTTTCCGATCAGCCAGGACTGGTTGCTTTGAACATAAAATTCAAAACGCTGTAAGTCTTTTATCAAAAGCGCAATGACGTACATCGTCAGTCCATAGAGTAAATACCGAAGGGGAAGACTCAGATAGGTTCTCTTATTATAGCTGAACCCTAAAACTCCGCCCCAAAGGGCAATACTCACAACATGGAGCATAAGGATTAAATTATTGGTTTCCATCTTCTTCTTTTTTAGAGTTAAACTTTTTATCCATTGCTGCGATCACCCAATCTTTTACCAATCCTTTATCCATTAACTGAAGTAAAATACTCGGTGCGAAAATGGAAGAAAAAAGACTCAGGAAATACATTTTAAATTCTGAAAATCCTGCATATTTTACCAAAAGGGAAACGATAATGCTGATCAGAATGGAAAGAAATACATTCCAAAAACTGGTTTTGATCTTATGGTCTATAATATCCTTGATGATGGTGATGAGTAATCCGAACAGTACAAATACTGCCCATAAAATATCCGATTTGCCGATGTCTACGCCCAGATAATGATCTGAGCCGAAGACGATGCCTGATGTGGTCAGTGCATAGAGCATACTTTTTAAAAATAATAATTTCATTGGTTTGTTATTTATTGATTTGTTGTTAATTTTAATCTTCTAATCAAATAATCACATAGCCCTGCTTGTCTTTTGGAAGTTTGGACAGGATTCTCCAATTGCAGATTATTGTTCCTTTTTTTGAGGCCAGACTTCGTTTTTCAAAATGAGGAAGGTCTTTAAATTTAATCCAGTTTCCGCCCCAATTCCAGCCGTATTTAGCAAAAATTTTCACACACTCATACCAATCGGAAATGGTATCGTTATCCCAATCTTTGGCGGTGTCCCAGCTAACAGTATTTCCGTCAATGAGCATACAGATGTCTACTGCCAATCCATAATTATGGATGCTTTGCCCGGCTTTGGCATTGGTGACTTTCTTTCCATTTGTAATTCTTCCTATAGCATACAGTTTTTCCTGCTCTTCAAAGGTTCTTAGACCTTGAGTAATTCTTATCTTTGCCTTTCCGGTAAGAGATCTGTTGCATTCTTCAATGATTTTTTTGACTTCTTCTCTTACCAAAGGATGAAGTTTTTCTATTCGTTGTTCTGTGATGGTGTCCATATTTTTAATTGTTAGTTGTTAAATTTTAAGTTTCTTTTCTCTACTTTTTTATTTTTACAATACTTCTTTTTTACATTGCTACATTTATAGTTTGTTTTCGTTTCCTCGTTGTTTCCGTTGCAAAGAAAATGTACCGTTGCGTCAAAAATCGACGTTTTGAGAAAAAAGTTTAAATTTTCTGAAAATTATTATAACTAATTTATAATCAGTGAGAAATATTTTATTCTAGGCTCGTAACTCATTGATAATGGTTTTGGCTGAAAAAATGGGTGTTTTTGGCGTTACGAAACCTGTAGCGACACTGACTTTTGATTTTTATCAAAATTGGGTTTCGTTTTTTGATAACTTCATATTGAAATAGGGTTTTTCTCTATGGCGTTTTATAGATATCTCAATTTTGAACAAAAAAAAGAGTGATCCTTTCTGCTGTTATGCCTTTTTCTATTTTGCAGTCATTTTATTTTTTATATTATTTTTTGCTCAAACAGAATGGTCTGTTGCGTTCCGGCGTGTCATAACAATTTGTATTTTTGTTTACTTTTTTAGTAAGTTTTACTTACATCAAAACAAAAAAACACCCTTATGAAAAAAGATTTTTACCTGATGCGTTACGCGCTTATTATACGAAGACTCGAAAAGTCTCCTGCAACCTATAAGCAGCTGAAAAGCTATTTGCTTAATTCTTTTGAGTTTCAGGATGCAGGGATCAAGGAGTATTCTATCCGTACATTGCAAAGGGATCTTTCCGAAATTGATAAATTGTTTGGTCTTACCGTTTCCAACAGAAGAAACGGAGACAACTGCTACTATATTGAAAGCCGTCCGGAAATGGAGATTGACGAGTACAATCAGAAGTTATTGGAAACCTACCAGATGGGAAACGCTCTGAATGCAAGTTATTCCCATTCAGACGCTATTTTTTTTGATAACCGTAAACCGGGCGGGCTTAATCATATTTATAATCTATTTTTTGCTATCCGTAACCGAAGGATCAGCAAATTTCATTATTATAATTACCAGACCCGGAAGATTACACCAAGAAAAGTGCATCCTTTGGCGTTGAAGGAGTCCAGAGACCGTTGGTATCTGATTGCAATGGATGGTAAGGATAAAAAACTAAAATCTTTTGGACTGGACAGGATCAGTAATTTATCGGTTACCGAAGCGATGTACGCCAATGACTACGATTACAATTTCAGGGAGTATTTTAAAAATGCTTTTGGAGTAATGAAGTTAGATGACCAGTCTCCCAAGAAAATTGTCATCGAGTGTTCGCGACAACAGGGCGAATACATTATAGGGTTTCCGCTGCATCATTCCCAGAAAGTGGTTGGCGAAATTGACAAAAGCATTGTTTTTGAGTTTTTCCTGCATCCTACCTACGATTTTTTGCAGGAGATTCTTTCTTATGGTAAAGAAGTGAAGGTAATTGAACCTCAAAGTTTGATCAACGAGATTAAAGTCCATCTTATGGAATCTATGAAGAATTATTTCTGATAAGGAATTGACGTTTTTTTACAATTTGATAACAAAAAAGAAACAGTCAATAAAATAAAATCGCTGTTACTTTTTATAGCTTTATACTAAAATCTAATTTCATTTTGTTTTTCTAATTAGTCATTCCTTAAAAAGCTAATTTTTCATTTTGAAAATTATACTTGCCTAAAAAGATTTTGAAAACAAGTTCAAACCAAAGGATCAATTGTTTTTTAATTTGGTTTAATCTCATCTTCAAATTGTATCCAATTCCTGCTAATAAGGCATTATGAATATCTCCATCCACTCCTTTTAGGAAGTTTAATCCTAAGGAGTGGTTTCTTTTTAAATGCGAGATACAAGTTTCTATTGCTGCTCTTGCCCGGAATC
>NZ_QEHP01000152.1:0-3649 GCF_003094695.1 Chryseobacterium sp. HMWF035
GTCTTGGAATGCCTTTGATTTTATAGAACTTATTTTAGATCTTTTACAGTGGATATTTTCTGTAGGATCAGGTAGAAAAAAAGATGAATAAAGGCTTATTCAAATTTGTCGGAAATTTCAGGGAATTATTTAATCAAATTATAAAATATATTTTTAGTTCTAAATATTGTTTTCATTGTGTATTCCGTTTAATTATAGTAAAACAAGTTTGCGCATTCATCCGTTAATAAGTAATTTTGAAAAATTTTCAGATTTGAAGCCTACAATTTCCATTATCGTTGCTATTTTTAATCGTAAAGACGAACTTTTTGAACTCCTGAATTCTCTTACTGCGCAGACAGACAAAGAGTTTGAGATTATTATCGTGGATGACGGCTCATTAATCGATTTAAAACCAACAATTGCAAAATTCGAAAGTTTTTTAACCATTAAATATTTCCGGAAAGATAATTCAGGACCCGGCTTATCGAGAAATTACGGGGCAAGAAGAGCCGAAAACGAATGGCTTGTTTTTGTAGACAGCGACGTGATTGTAGAGAACGATTACATCGAAAACATCAAAAAAGACATTCTTGAAATTCCCTGTGATGCTTTTGGAGGAGCAGATAAGGCGCATAAAGGTTTTAATTTAATGCAGAAAGCCATTTCTTATTCTATGACTTCTGTTTTTACAACGGGAGGAATTAGGGGCAGTAAAAAAGCCGTTTCAAAATTTCAACCGAGAAGCTTCAATATGGGTGTTAAAAAAGAGGTTTTTGAAAAAGTCGGTGGTTTTTCAGAAATGAGAATAGGAGAGGATCCGGATCTTTCCATGACGCTTTGGGAAAATGGTTTTACAACTGCTTTCTTTGATGATATTGCAGTCTATCACAAACGAAGGGTAGATTTCGGAAAGTTTTCAAAACAGGTCTATCAGTTTGGCTGTGCAAGACCTATTCTTAACCAAAGACATCCGAATTATGTGAAAATTTCGTTCGCATTTCCTACCTTATTTATGTTGGGCTACATCATGGGCTTTGTAGAATATTTCATTTTGGGGAAAGGCGTTATTCTTGCATTTTATGGGTTATATACTTTTATGGTTCTTTTCCACGCTTTGTGGGTGACAAAAAATATAAGCATTACCGGAATGGCGGTTATTTCCACCTACATTCAGATGTTTTCCTACGGTTATGGCTTCTTAAAATCGTGGATTTTACTGAATATTTTCAGGATGAAACCCGAAGATGCCTTCCCTAAACATTTTCATAAAGTTTGATTTTACCACTAAAATTTTTGATGCATTACTTTTTAGCGTAAATTTTTTGACGCAAAGATTTTTTAGCAAAGCTTTAATTTTAGTCAGCAAAGGCAAATAAATTTGCTACGCAAAGCTTGAAACATACGCTTCATCAAAGCAACTTGTTGATTCTTCTTTGCTCCCTTAAATAATGGGTATTTATAATTAAACTTTGCGTTAAAAAAAACTATGATTTTCGATTACAGTAAATATTGCTTTGTAGGCGCGAAACTTATCTAAAAAAATACATTTTGTGAGCTTTTGAAATGCTGCAAAATAGCATACAAAATATCTTTTGTAACTTTTGCTGTTAAAAAAAATAAAAGCTGTTGAATGAACAACAGCTTTTTTACAATAATTAGGATATGGAGATGGTTTCATGGCTGAGAACGCCTGTTTTGAGCATGCATTCTCTCATCTTTTCATACGTTCGTTCGATGTCGTGATCCAGTCCTATTGAGAATCTGATCAGTCCATCGGAAATTCCCATCGCAGCACGTTCTTCCTCCGGGATTTCAGAAGAAGTGGAGCTTCCTGAGCATGAGAATAAAGTTTTATAAAAGCCTAAACTTACCGCAAGATAACCCAGATTTTCCTGCTGCATCATTTCCATCAGTTCATTGGCTTTGTCTGTGGTTCCAGCGTCTAAAGTCAGCAAACCACCAAATCCGTACTCTTCGTGCATCATCGTTTTCATCAGTTCGTGGTTTTTATGAGATTTTAATCCGGGATAAGAGACACGCAATCCGTCTTCTTCAAATCTTTGTGCAAGATACATTGCGTTATAACTGTGCTGTTTCATTCTGATGTGCAGCGTTCTGAGATTTTTAAGAATACTTGCAGAACGAAGACTGTCCATCGTAGGTCCCAACAACATACACGCTCCGTTATTCACGTTTTTAGTATCATTGATGAACTCCTGAGTTCCGCAGTACACTCCGCCAACTGTATCGCTGCTTCCGTTGATAAATTTCGTTAAAGAATGGATCACGATATCTGCGCCCAAAAGCTTTGGCGAAATAGAAAGCGGAGAGAACGTATTGTCTACGATCAGTTTCAGATTATGTCTTTTACAGATTTCAGAGAGTTTTCTCAGGTCAGCAACTTCTAAAAGCGGATTGCTTACACTTTCACAGTAGATGATTTTTGTGTTCTCGGTAATTGAATTTTCAACAGATTCAAAATTATTGATGTTTACGAAAGTCGTCTGAATATTAAATGGCGGAAGAAAATTTTTCATGAAAGCATACGTTCCACCGTAGATTGTTCTGCTCGAGATAATATGATCTCCGCTTTTGCAGACCTGCATCAGAACCGAAGTAATCGCTCCCATTCCCGATGCGGTAACGTTGGCCGCTTCCGTATTTTCAAGTTTTGCCAGAGCCTGTGCAAGATACAGATTCATCGGAGAAGAATGTCTTGAATACAAATAGCATCCTTCTGCGTTTCCTTCGAAAGTATCGAACATCGTTTTTGCAGAAAGAAAAGTGTAGGTAGAACTGTCGGAAATCGATGGGTTTACTCCGCCAAATTCACCAAAATATTGCAAATCCTGTATTTCGTTGGCTGCATTAAAGTCGTTCATATCGTTTAAATTTTTTATGCTATAAATATGAATAACCTTCAGAATTATTACAATAAAAATTTAAATTATTAGAATATAAAACTATTAAAATTTAAATTGATAGAAAAAAAGTTTATTATATTTGAATTTAATAAACATTTGATTAAAATTTATCTATGAGTTTTGATGATACCGATAAAAAACTGCTCCTTTTTCTGCAGGAAGATGCCAAACAAACCACCAAAGAACTGTCTCATAAGTTAGGTTTGTCTGTTACGGCTGTTTATGAACGCATCCGGAAACTCGAAAATACAGGAGTGATTTCAAAATATGTTGCGATTCTGGACAGGAATAAAATCCAACGAAATTTCATTGTGCTCTGTCATATCAAACTCGCTCAGCATAAAAAAGAATACGTTCTTCAGTTCGAAAAAGAAGTCATGAATTTAGAAGAGGTTACAGAATGCTTTCACGTAAGCGGAGACTACGATTATATCTTAAAAATCGGCGTAAAGGATATGGAAGACTACCGCAATTTTATGCTTACAAAACTTACCACATTGCAGCATATTGCAAGTACTCATAGTTCGTTTATGATCTCTGAAGTGAAGAATACAACCGCAGTTGTTTTGTAATCAAGTCCCCTGAAAAATTATTTTTTTTAGGAGCTTTTTCCCGCTTTCCGCACTCGCTATTTTCGTGATCTGGGGTTTCGGCGGGCTTTGCCTAGTCATGGTCGGAAGAAATCCGACCTCTTTTATGTTTTGAAAACTTTGTCTGGATTTCCTCCTGCAAAAATGATTAAT
>NZ_QEHP01000153.1:0-13574 GCF_003094695.1 Chryseobacterium sp. HMWF035
TTCATCTTCTTTCCATAAACTTTTAGAATGATAGGATTCGGATGCAGGATCGGAAGAAGAATAAATCTCATCGTGCACACAGGAGTGCAGGAGAAAAATAAATACTGCCATGAAAGACAGCCACGAAATCATTTTTTTCGTCATAGTTATTTGTTGTTTTTTTAATGGGTTAAATATACTGTTTTTTTTAAATTACTCTACAAATATGTGAAAAATAATACTTCCCCAAAAACCTATATTTGCATAAAATTACCCGATTATCGGGTAAAGCCTGTGATTTGAAATAATTTTCTATATTTGTTTTAAATATTTATACCGATGACAAATACCGTAGCTGAGAAAATAAAAAGATTAAGAAAATCCAAAGGGTTTTCTCAGGATGATATGGCAGATAAACTACACATCTCCCAGTCTGCCTATGCACGAATAGAAAGCGGGGAAAGCAATTCATGGGTACATCATATTGAAAAATTAAGTGAAATTTTTGAAATAAAACCTGAGAACTTTCTTACGGATGAAGCCAATAATCTTGAACAAGAAAATACAGATCAAAAAGGAGGAATGGCATTTCAATTTGTAGGCACTATTAATACTATAAATTCCTTATCAGAAAAGGTAATTGAACTCTACGAAGAACGTATAAAAGAATTAAAGGAGCAGGTAGAATTCTGGAAAGATCAGGCTGGAAACTCCAACAATTCTGTAAATTAAAATGAAAAAACCGGTTAAGAAAATTTTCTTAACCGGTTTTTTTAGCTTTTTCTCTATTCAATCATTCACTCAGATTTAATTCAATCTCAATATCTTTATTGATCTTTTTCAGGGACGAATATTTGGCATCACAAACCATTGTTGTTAAAATATATTCTCCTTTTTCTACCAATAAAAAGTTTTGTCCGTTTGCCGGAACATCCAGATTATAATATTTTTTTCCATTGATCTTTACAATCAGATTACATTTAGACCTGTTTTTAATATTGATGTAAGCTTCCTTATCCATCGGATCATTATTAAAAAGATGGGTTAACATGGCTGCTGTCTTTTTATTCTGCTCACTTGCTCCAGAAGATTTTTTATTCGATCCGGCAACACTCGCGTAGTTTACGGTTCTTTCTGCTTTGGAAGCATTGGCTGCAATGGTTTTAGAATTATTCAGACTGTTGTTATCCAAAACCATCTGCTTTATTTTATCTTCACTCAACGCTTTAATGGTTGGCTTGGCTTCAGGAGAATTTCCTGCTGTGATAATGGCAATTAATTTTCTTTTGAAATAATCTGTTTTGGCGTGTCCGGGATTTTGTTTCAGAAATCCTGCAATCACTCTTGCTTCCGCAGTGGTTTCCGCATCATTTTCTGTATAAATGATGGCGGTTTCCTTTTCCACGATGCCTTTGGATTTCGTTTTTTTCTTTTTTTGCGAAAATCCAAGAGTGAAAATGCATAAAAATATGAGGAGAAATATTTTTTTCATTAAGTAAGCATTTAAAAATTTATTAAATATACAAATAACGCAAAAAGTCATTTTTTAGTTTATCATTAAAATCATTATCTTTGCATCGCTTTAAAATTAAGCTAAAAATTAATACTAATCTTAAATAAAAAAAATAATAGATATTATGTCTTATACACCAGCTGCTGCAGACGTAGCAAAATTGAGAAACCAAACAGGTGCAGGTATGATGGACTGCAAAAAAGCTTTAGTTGAAGCTGAAGGAGATTTCGAAAAAGCGGTAGATATCCTTAGAAAAAAAGGACAGAAAGTTGCTGCTAACAGAGCTGACAGAGAGTCTACTGAAGGTGCAGTAATCGCTAGAGTGAACGAAGATAACACGTTAGGTGCTATTATCTCTTTAAACTGTGAGACTGACTTCGTAGGTAAAAACGAAGCTTTCATCGAGCTAGCTTATGAATTGGCTGAAATGGCAATTTTTGCCGCTTCTAAAGAAGAATTATTGGCTACAGATTTCCACGGAATCACTGTTGCTGAAAAATTAATCGAGCAAACAGGTGTTATCGGTGAAAAAATCGAGATCGGTGCATTCGAAAGAATTACAGGTCCTTATTTAGGAGCTTACATCCACGCTGGAAATAAAATCGCTGCCATCACTTCTCTTTCTGCAAAAGTAGACGGAGCAGACGAAGTTGCAAAATCTGTTTCTATGCAGGCTGCTGCGATGAACCCAATTGCTCTTGATGAGACTTCTGTTTCTCAGGAAACAATCGATAAAGAATTGGAAATCGAAAGACACAAACTTGTAGAAGAAGGTAAACCTGCAAACATTATCGATAATATCCTTAAAGGTAAAATGCAGAGATTCTACAAAGACAATACTTTGGTACACCAGGATTTCATTAAAGACAGCAGCATGTCTGTTGCTGATTATGTGAAGTCTGTAAACGGAGATCTTAAAGTTACAGGATTTGTAAGAGTAAGCTTATAATCTTTTTCAGGATTAAAAATACAGTCCCGGTGATTTTTCATCGGGATTTTTTTATGTTTAAAAAACAGCAAACCGTCTAAATATTAACGCATTATTAAATATTTAAAATTTACATTAAATGGAGTTATTTGGATAAAAATCATCATAAAAAATTGATTATTAATGCTTAGATTTGCAGCCCTTATTATTAGACATGAAAAAATTTCTACTAATCTTTTGCTCTTTTTTTTATTTAATTCTTAATGCCCAATTGGATACAGAACACTGGTTTGCTCCAATGTCCGCAAGCTCTCTTCAGGGTACTCCGGAATGCTACCTGTATTTATCCACCAATGAAACAACTCCGTTTTCGGTTCAGATTTACAACAACAATACGGTGTTTTCTACTGTTCAGGTGAGTAAAAACAATCCGGTACAGGTTACAGTTCCAAGTAACTATATGATTGCCTCTACTCCATCCAATCTTTTTACACAGAGATCAATGGGATTACAGGTGAAAGGTTCTAAAAAATTCTTCGCCAATTTCAGATTTGCAGTTCCCAATCAGGCAGAAATCATCACTTCCAAAGGTTTGGCAGGAATCGGGAAAAATTTTTTCGTAGGCGTTGCCCCAAATACAACCGCAAAACCTTACGTTAATTCAACCATTGGATTTATTGCGACGGAAGACAATACAACCGTTACCTTATCCGGTTATAATCCTAACGTTATTTTCTCCGACGGTACTTCATCGCCCTCAAGAACGTTTACCATCAATAAAGGGAAATCATATATCATTGAAGCGCAGAGTGATTTATCCTCAAGCAATTTAGCTGGATTAGTAGGAGCAAAAATTACTGCCAACAAACCTATTTCGGTAACCAACGGTAATTTCAACAGTATTTATACCACCCAAAATAACAGCAATGTAGATATTCTGATGGATCAGGCTGTTCCTGTGGAAAGATTAGGAAAAACATTTGCCTTGGTAAAAGGAAACGGACCTGCCAATTCCGGAATGGAAGCTGCTTTAGTAATCGCTACTGAAAACAACACCAAACTTACGGTAAACGGAAACCTTTTAGGAAGTGTTACACTGAATGCAGGACAATATTACATTGTTCAGGGAACCAGCTATATCAATCAGGGGAACGGACATTACAACATGAGTATTTCTGCCAATAATAATGTCTATGTTTACCAACTTCTTGCAGGAACTTCAGGAAGTACAGTATATGCAACCGGCGGAATGAATTTCATCCCTCCTTTAAGCTGTTTTTTACCAAAAGAAATTAACGAAATCGGCTTTATCAATAAAATAGGAAGCAATTCTTTTGATACCAAACTTAATATCATTACCCAGACCGGAGCTAATGTAACGTTTAATGGAAGTGCCATCGGCGCGATCAGCGGACCTTATCCTGTAACGGGTAATCCGGGTTGGGTAACGTATTCTCTTCAGGGAGTTAACGGAAATATTACGGTAAATTCTACACTTCCTGTCACGGCAGGAATTGCTGCCGGAAACGGTGCAGTAGGTTACGGTGGATATTTTGCAGGATTTTCATCCGTTCCGGCGATTACAAAAACCGGCGACTGCTACGCAGGAATTCTTTTGCAGGTTGATAATAATTACGATTCTTATCAGTGGTTTTTAAATGGAAATCCAATTTCGGGAGCAACCTCTTTCTCAATCAATCCAGAATTGTACGGAGCCGGAGATTATACCTGTTTAATTACAAAAAACAACTGCGAAACCAGATTAACAGGAGTTTACAGCTATACTTCATGTCCTCCGATTTCCACTACAACTTACAATATCGGGTCTTGTAACACAAAAGTGATTACTCCGGCGTTTACGAATTCTACACAGACAATCGTTCCATCGCTTACCAGTATCATTTCACCGCCAACATCGGGAACTGCTACGGTAAATTCAACAACAGGACAAATTACTTATACTCCCAATCCTTCTGCAACGAACACTACCGATAATTTCATTTATTACGTTCAGGGGAATGGAAATCCTTTTGATTTTGAATATTTTAAAATCATTATTAATACAAATGTTTTACAGGTAAACAATGGTTCTCTGGCTTCCTGTGCAGGAACCAACGGAAACGGAACTTATAATTTAACAACAGCCAATGTTTCTTCTGATCCGGGAACTACGGTAACCTATTTTACCAACTCAAATTTAACCGGACAGATTACCAATCCAGCGGCTTATTCCGGACCGGCAGGAACTGTTTATGCCAATGTGACTTCACAGTACGGCTGTTCAAAAACCGCCCAGATTACATTAGCTTTAAATGCTTTACAGAATGTTAATAATGTTTCTCTGGCTTCCTGTGCAGGAACAGGCGGGAACGGAACGTTCAATTTAACTTCAGCCAACGTTTCTTCTGATCCGGGAATTACGGTAACGTATTTTACGAATTCTAATCTGACAGGACAAATAACTAATACTGCAACCTATTCAGGTCCTTCAGGAATTATTTATGCGAATGTAACTTCTGCAAACGGTTGTTCGAAAACCGCTCAGATCACTTTAACGGTAAATTCTTTACCCAATACGAATAACGCAACTTTAACATCTTGTGCCGGAACCAACGGAAACGGAACGTTTAATTTAACTTCAGCCAACGTTTCTGCTGATCCGGGAGTTACAGTAACTTATTTTACCAATTCAAATTTAACAGGACAGATTACAAATCCTGCGAACTATTCGGGAGCTTCAGGAATTATTTATGCCAATGTAACTTCCGCAGCAGGCTGTTCAAAAGCAGCTCAGATTACTTTAACGGTAAATCCTTTGCCTAATGTTACGAATGCCACTTTATCTTCGTGCGCAGGAACCAACGGAAACGGAATTTATAATTTAACCACAGCTAACGTTTCTTCTGATCCGGGAGTGACGGTAACCTATTTTACCAATTCAAATTTAACCGGACAGATTACCAATCCTGCGACGTATTCCGGACCGGCAGGAACTGTTTATGCCAATGTGACTTCACAGTACGGCTGTTCAAAAACCGCTCAGATTACATTAACTTTAAATGCTTTACCGAATGTTAATAATGTTTCTCTGGCTTCATGTACAGGAACAGGCGGGAACGGAACTTTCAATTTAACTTCAGCCAACGTTTCTTCTGATCCGGGAATTACGGTAACGTATTTTACCAATTCTAATCTAACAGGACAAATTACCAATCCTACAACCTATTCAGGTCCTTCAGGAATTATTTATGCAAATGTGACTTCTGCAAACGGATGTTCTAAAACTGCTCAGATCACTTTAACGGTAAATTCTTTACCCAATACGAATAACGCGACTTTAACGTCTTGCGCCGGAACCAATGGAAACGGAACTTTCAATTTAACTTCAGCTAACGTTTCTTCTGATCCGGGAGTTACAGTAACCTATTTTACCAATTCAAATTTAACCGGACAGATTACAAACCCTGCGAACTATTCGGGAGCTTCGGGAATTATTTATGCCAATGTAACTTCTGCGACAGGTTGTTCAAAAGCAGCTCAGATTACTTTAACGGTAAATCCTTTGCCTAATGTTACGAACGTCACTTTATCTTCGTGCGCAGGAACCAACGGAAACGGAACTTATAATTTAACCACAGCCAATGTTTCTTCTGATCCGGGAGTTACGGTAACTTATTTTACCAATTCTAATTTAACCGGACAGATTGCAAACCCTGCGAATTATTCAGGACCGGCGGGAATTATTTATGCGAATATCACTTCTGCGAATGGATGTTCCAGACAGGCACAGATTACTTTAACAACCACTCCATCTCCAAATATCAATACGGCTAATTATAACGCCAGTCTTTGTGATGATAATTTTGACGGAATCGTTAACGTGAATTTTTCAACCGTAACCCCTCAGATTGTTACCAATGCTGCGAATTTTACGGTAAGATATTATTTGAATCAGGCAGATGCAAATGCCGGAAATGGTAACACTCTGCCTGTAAACTGGACTTATACAGCAAATACAACCGTTTATGCAAGAGTAGATACAGCGGGAGGAAGTTGTCCTCCGGCTTTCGGACAGATTAATTTTAAAATAGGAAATAAAATTACGCTGCTTACCAACGTCGTGAATATGGATATTTGCGATAATGATCTTAACGGTTCTGAAAACGCAAATCTTAATGACTATAAAAATTTATTTACCACTAATCCTGCCATTACTTTAACTTTCCATACTTCTTTGGCGGATGCTCAGAATGGCACCAATACAATTCCTGCAAACCAGACGATTACTTCTCCAAAAACTTTCTATGTAAGATTTGTAAGCGGAACCGACTGTCCGAATACAGGAATAATTAATGTAACGCTTAAAACTCCTAAAAAATCCAGTCAGCTTACTGACAAAGTGGTTTGTTCCACAGAAAAAGTGGTATTGGATCCGGGTGCGGAATTCAGTTCATATACATGGAGTACGGGAGCAACTACCCAGACAATTCTTGCCGGTGCGGGAACGTATTATGTAGATTTAGGTTTTAACGGATGTGTTTATCGTCAGTATGTAAATGTGACGACTTCGCAGGCTCCGACAATCACCAGCATCAACGTAACGGCTTCTAATGCAACAGTAAATGTTACAGGCGGAACTCCTCCTTATCAATACTCATTAAACGGAATTGATTATCAGACCTCCAACACATTTATCGGTCTTTCAAGAGGAATTCATACCGTTTATGTACTTGGAAAAGACGGTTGTTTACCTGTGGTTAAGGAGTTTTTAATTGTAAATATTATCAATGCAATTACCCCGAACGGAGACGGCATCAATGATGTTCTCAATTATTCTGATCTGAAAATAAAGCAAAACGTGTCTATAGAAATTTCTGACAGATATGGAGCTGCTGTTTATAAATCCACAGATAAAAGCTATACCTGGGACGGAAAATCAGGAGGGCGACCTCTTCCGACCGGAACTTACTGGTATATTTTAAAATGGATTGAACCCGATACAAAACTTCCGGTTTCTTATTCCGGATGGATTTTAATAAAAAACAGAGAATAAGTTTTTACTTCACCAAAAAATATTGATCCTGATGATTTTAATTCATCAGGATTTTTTATTAACATTACAATATATTCTCAATTATTAAAAAAATATTAAATATTCAACAATATTCATAATTATAGAAATTACTAATTAAATTTTATGTAAAAAATTGACTTTTAATACTTACATTTGCATCCCTTATTGAGAAATATGAAAAAACTTTTACTAACCATTTGTACATTTCTTTGTTTATTCTTCAATGCACAGCTTGATACTGATCATTGGTTTGCTCCAATGGCTTCAAAGTCTGGTACAGGGAATCTTCAGGGATATTTATATTTATCCACCAATGAAACCACTCCCTTCAGTGTGCAAATTTATAATAGCAATGCTCTTTATACCACAGTACAGGTGAGTAAAGGAAATCCCGCTCAGGTAAGTATTCCAAATAGTTTTTTAATCACTACTAATCCATCGGATTTATTTAGTCCCAATTCAATGGGAGTTTACCTGAAAGGAACAAAAAAATTCTTCGCCAATTATAGATTTTCTGTCCCAAGCCATGCTGAAATTATTACCTCTAAAGGTTTAGCAGGATTAGGAAAAACGTTCTACGTAGGAATGGCACCTATTACCGGTGCTGCAACTTATGTCAACTCTACTATAGGAGTTACTGCTACAGAAGACAATACTTCGGTTGTGATATCAGGATATAATCCGAATGTTGTTTTCTCAGATGGCTCCTCAAGCCCTACAAAAACATTTACCTTAAATAAAGGAGAATCCTATATCGTAGATGCTTTAAGTACAGATTCGGCAGTGAATCTTGATGGGTTAATCGGGGCGAAAATACAATCTTCGAAACCGATTTCCGTTACCAACGGAAATTTTAACGGAATTTATACCAATTTAAATTTCACCAACAACGATATCCTTATGGATCAGGCAGCTCCTACAGACAGACTGGGAAAAGAATTTGTTGTGGTGAAGGGAAACGGAACCATACTTTCCGAAATGGAAACCGCGCTGATTGTGGCAACACAAAACAACACCCAGATTACAATTAACGGGATTGCTACAGGAATTACACTGAATGAGGGACAGTATTATATGGTTCCAAGTAATAATTATATACAGCATGGAACCGGAGACAATTACAATATGAGCATTTCTGCCAATAACAACATCTATGTTTATCAGTTATTAGCAGGAGTTTCATCTACAACCGGAGGCAATGAATACGCTACAGGAGGAATGAATTTTATCCCGCCTTTGAGTTGCTTTATGCCCAATAAAGTAGATGAAATAGGATTTATCAATCAAATCGGGAATCAGACATTTAATACCCGCCTCAACATTATCACCCAAACCGGAGCAACCGTAACTTTAAACGGAAATCCGATTGCTACAGCTAACGGACCTTATCCTGTAAACGGAAATCCTAACTGGGTTACCTATACTGTTCCTAATATTACTGGCACCATTACCGTAAACTCTACCAAATCCGTAACCGCAGGAATTGCAGCAGGAAGCGGCGCAGTAGGTTATGGAGGTTATTTTGCAGGATTTTCTTCTGTACCCGTAATTTCAAAAACAGGAGATTGCTATCTCGGAATTTTGCTTCAGGTAGATAACACGTACGATAATTATCAATGGTATCTTAATGGAAACCCTATTCCGGGAGCCACTTCATATTCCATCAATCCTGAATTATACGGCGCAGGAAACTATACCTGTATGGTTTCTAAAAACAACTGCGGTTCTTTGCTTACTGATGCTTATTCTTATACATTGTGTCCTCCGATAACAACTACGACTTATAATATAGGATCATGCAATACAAAAGTGATTTCTCCTGCATTTACAAATTCTACACAAACCATTGTTCCGGCAAATACAAATATTGTTTTAGCTCCTACTTCCGGAACAGCAACCGTTAATTCTGCAACGGGGCAAATTACCTATACTCCCAATGCAGGACTTACAGCAGATACAACAGATAGTTTCATTTACTATATAGAAGGAAACGGAAGTCCTGCAAGCTTTGAATATTTTAAAATTATCATCAATACAGATGTTTTGCAGACAACAAACGCATCATTAACTTCATGTGCAGACACCAACGGAAATGGAACGTTTAACTTAACCTCGGCTAATATAACGCCAGATTCAGGAACTACGGTACAGTATTTTACTAATGCAGCATTAACAGGAACTCCAATTGCAGCACCCGGAAATTATTCAGGACCGGCTGGAACGATTTATGCAAACGTAACATCTTCTTATGGGTGTAAAAAAGTCGCACAGATTACTTTAACAACAACTCCTTCTCCAAACATCAATACAGGCAATTATAACGCAACGCTTTGCGATGATAATTTTGATGGCATCGTGAATGTAAATTTCCCAAGCATCACTCCTGTTATTGTCACCAATTCTGCAAATTTCAATGTAAGATATTATTTACTTCAGGCTGATGCCAATGCAGGTAATAACAATACGCTTCCTGCAAACTGGACTTACACAGCCAATACCACTGTTTATGTGAGGGTGGATGCACTTACCGGAAGCTGTCCTGCTGTTTTTGGTCAGATTAACTTTACCATAGGAAACAGAATTACCTTAATTACAGGAAATGCAGCAACAGATATCTGTGACAGTGATATCAGTGGCTCTGAAGCGGTAAATTTAAATGATTATAAAAATCTTTTTACGGCGAATGCAGGAGTAAGTCTTACGTTCTACTCCACATTGGCTAATGCACAGGCGGGAACCAATGCTATTTCACCGAACCAGACTATTTATGCCATAAGTACCTTCTACATCAGATTTACTTCCGCTACAGAATGTCCGAGTACAGGCGTTTTAACAATCAATTTAAAAACACCGAAAAAATCTACCAGACTTGCCGATAAAGTGGTATGCCTTAATGACACAACAACATTAGACGCAGGTGCAGGATTCACATCTTATTCCTGGAGTACCGGAGCAACTACACAATCCATTATTGCCGGAGCGGGAAATTATTATGTAGACCTTGGATTCAACGGATGTGTGTACAGACAGTATGTGAAGATCACAACAGCTGAATCTCCCGTTATTTCTAAAATTGAAGTTTCCGGATATAATGCTACCATTACCGTTACCGGAGGAACTCCTCCATATCAATATTCATTAAACGGAATAGACTATCAGACATCTAATATTTTTACAGGTCTTTCCAGAGGAATGCATACTGTTTATGTTTTAAGTAAAGACGGATGCTCTCCGGTTATTAAAGAATTTTTAGTGTTAAATCTTATCAATGCGATTACTCCGAACGGAGACGGACTTAACGACGTACTGGATTATTCCGACTTAAGAATTAAACAAAATGTTTCAATAGAAGTGGTAGACCGTTACGGAGCTCCGGTATACAGATCATCTGATAAAAATTACACCTGGGACGGAAAAATTAACGGTAGACCCCTGTCTACAGGAACATACTGGTATTTATTAAAATGGAATGAACCCGATACTAAATTACCGGTTTCATACTCCGGATGGCTATTGATTAAGAATCGTTAATAATTTTTAAACTTTCTTTTATTTTTCGTTAACATTTATTAAATATTATTTTAAATTTGTAGAAATCATAATTAATTGTATATGAGAAGATTTCTACTGTCTTTCGTATTGATATTTTGTACGATTAACACGCTTTTTGCCCAAAGAGACACCGATCACTGGATTGCTCCGTTTTATACATCGGTTACAGGATATAACAATGCTGTATATCTTTCTACGGACTCAACCACTCCGTTTGACGTAAGAATATACAATAACAATAACCTGATTCAGACAGTTTCCGTTGCAAAAGGAGCTCCCGTTTCTTACGCTATTGCCGCCAATCTTATCAATGGAACCAGTGCCGCAGATGCCTTTACGGTTGGGACAAAAGGATTATACCTCAAAGGAGATAAACCGTTTTACTGTACCTTAAGATCCGCTCAGACAGCACATGGAGAAATTATCACGTCAAAAGGTAAAGCAGGAATCGGAAAAAAATTCTATGTAGCAGCAACTCCAAGTACAGCGAGCAGCTCCACTAACAATTTTACGGCAGGGATTTTGGCTACGGAAGACAATACATCAGTTACCGTATCCTGGAATACTGCAGGTTTAGTTTTTATCGGAGGTACACCCGGAGGAAATTCACAGACATTTACTTTAAATAAAGGACAGTCTTATATCTTAGCAGGAAATCATTTAACATCAGCTAATTTAAACGGCTTCATCGGTGCCAAAGTCGTTTCAGACAAACCTGTAACCCTTACCAATGGAAATGCTAACGGAAACTTTGCGACAAATACTTCCGATGGTTCAGATTTAATTATGGACCAGTCGGTTCCGGTGGAAAGACTGGGGAATACTTTTGCCATGGTAAAAACCAAAGCAACCAATCCTACCTTGAATATGGAAGGCGGAATTGTTATTGCCACAGAAGACAATACCCAGATTTTTATTAATGGAGCCACAACACCTGTTGCCACAATTAATGAAGGGGAATGGTATAGAATTAACGAAACAAGTTATGTAGAACAAACCGCGGGAAGCGGACATTTCAATATGTTCATTTCCACTTCTAAAAATGTTTACTTATATCAGTTTATCGGGATTCAGGGATTCTCATACAATGGAGGTTACAATTATATTCCACCATTGAACTGCTTCCTTCCGAGAAAAATTGACGAGATCGGAAAGATCAACGAAATGCCGGGTGTTTCCGGAGTTACTCTGAAATTAAACATCTTAACTGAAGCAGGTGCTGCTGTTACGTACAGCATCGACGGCGGAGCGGCTACCACTCCAACCGCTGCTCAGGGACCTTATCCGTTAACCGGAAATACTAACTGGGTAACCTATGCCATCGATAATCCTACAGGAAATGTAGTGGTAACCTCCACCAAAGCGGTAACAGCGGGAGTGAACGGAGGATACAGCACTGCAGGTTATGGTGGATATTTCGCGGGATTCTCTTCCATTCCGATTATTGCGAAAAAAACAGGCGAATGTGTCCCGGGAATCATTCTTGAGGTTGATGACAGCTATGAAACGTATCAGTGGTTCCTGAACGGAAACCCGATCACCGGAGCAACACAAAACGTTTATACGCCTACTGTAGCTGGAAACTATACTGTGAAAGTAACCATGGGAACCTGTCCGCCAGTTACCACTCCCATCTATAAAGTTTTTTCATGTGTAAGAAATACAACAGCAGCTCTTAATGCCTGTGCAACGAAAGTCATTACGCCCGCTTTCTCGTTCACCACGACACAGACGCCTGTTGCAAGTACGGTAACCATTCTTACCTATCCGACAAACGGTACTGCAACGGTAAACGGCGCAGGACAGATTACCTACATTCCGAATCCGGGATACTTAGGTCCAGATACTATTGTTTACCAGTTCTGCGGAAATGCTCCCGAATTTATTGACTGTGAAAAGGTAACTTTAAATCTTACAGTAGTTCCGTTTATTTTAACGGACACCACCATCAAAGCATGTCAGTACAACGGAAAAGGATTCTTTGATCTTACCGCAGCCAATGTAACGACATATTCACCGGTGGTCAAGAAATTCTATCCTACCCTTACTGACCTGAACGCAGCAACCAACGAAATTACAAATCCTGCGAATTATCTTTCTGCAGCAGGAAATGTCTATGTAAAAGTGACGACCAACGAAGGATGTACAGGAAATGCAAAAATTACTTTAGCTTATCTTCCGACTCCGGTGGTAACAGAAGCTACCATCAGCGAATGTTATCTTGAAAACAATGAAACAAAAGCGGCTTTCAACCTTTCGCTTGCCAATGTTTCCACAGAATCGCCGATTACCAAAAAATACTACCCTACTTTTGTCGATGCAAGCAACGGAACAAATGAAATAATGAATCCGTTAGCATACATTTCAGGGAATGCTTCGGTTTACATCCGAGTATACAACTCAAACGGATGTTATGCAATTGCCAAAGCGAACTTAGTGGTGATTCCTCCGAAAAGATCTACGGTTCTCGTGGATAAGATCATCTGTATCGACGGAAGAACAAATCTTGACGCAGGACCGGGATATCA
>NZ_QEHP01000153.1:13584-16812 GCF_003094695.1 Chryseobacterium sp. HMWF035
GAAGAAATTCTATCCTACACTTGCTGACCTGAACGCAGCAACCAACGAAATTACAACTCCTGCCAATTATCTTTCCGCAGCAGGAATTGTCTATGTAAAAGTAACAACCAATGAAGGATGTACAGGAAATGCTAAAATAACTCTGGCTTATCTTCCGACTCCGGTGGTAACAGAAGCTACCATCAGCGAATGTTATCTTGAAAATAATGAAACAAAAGCGGCATTCAACCTTTCGCTTGCCAATGTTTCCACAGAATCGCCTATTACCAAAAAGTATTATCCGACTTTTGTTGATGCAAGCAACGGAACAAATGAAATCCTGAATCCGTTAGCATACATTTCAGGCAATGCTTCGGTTTACATCCGAGTATACAACTCAAACGGATGTTATGCAATTGCCAAAGTAAACTTAGTGGTGATTCCTCCGAAAAGATCTACGGTTCTCGTGGATAAGATCATCTGTATCGACGGAAGAACAAATCTTGACGCAGGACCGGGATATCAGTCTTACCTGTGGAGCACGGGAGCAACCACTCAGGTATTATCAGGAGTTCCGGTAGGAGATTACTGGGTCATCCTTAAAGACAACGGATGTTCCGTAAAACAGTTTGTAAGCGTGAAAAAAGCAGTAGATCCTGTTATTTCGGAAATTGAAATTTCAAACAATACAGCAACGGTAAAAGTAACAGGAGGAAAAGCACCTTATAAATACGCAGTGGATTCTCCTACCAACTGGCAGGATTCCAATGTATTTACAGGACTTTCAAGAGGACAGCATACGTTCTATGTGAAAGACGCCTACAACTGTACCCCAATCTTTGTTGAGGTAACGGTTCCGAATTTGTTAAACGCCATCACGCCGAATGGGGATAATAAAAATGACTTCATCGATTACAGCGAACTGGCGTACAAGGAAAATTTAAGCTTCGTGATCTACGACCGATACGGAAATAAAATTTTTACAGGAAATAAATTCAACAACTACAAATGGGACGGTAAACATTTCGACAAGAAAATACTTACAGGAACCTATTGGTACCACATCAACTGGAATGAACCCAACAAGGAAAAAACACCGATTAAATATTCAGGATGGATCCTTGTTAAAAATATTGACTAAGCAAACAAAAAAGCTGAATCCTAAAGCCACGATTTTTTATCGTGGCTTTTTTACGTATTTATAACCATTTTTTTGGAAATATTATTAAGAACATATTAAATATTCTGTTATTTTTGCAAGAATCCTAATTCTATAATTATGAATAAAATTCTACTGTCTTTTGTACTGATGCTTTTCGGCATAAGTACTCTTTTTGCACAGAGGGATACAGAGCACTGGATTGCACCTTACTATGCATCCGCAACAGGATATACCAATGCGTTATATCTTTCAACAGACTCTACCACTCCTTTTGATGTAAAAATTTATAACAATAATACTTTGCTTACCACCGTTACCATCAGCAAAGGAAATCCTCAATCGTATACCGTTCCTCTCGCTAATATAACAGCTACAGCTTCAGCCGATGCTTTTACGGTAGGTACAAAAGGTTTATATCTTAAAGGAGACAAACCGTTTTACTGTACATTGAGATCTGCACAAAGTGTGCACGGAGAAATTATTACATCCAAAGGTAAAGCAGGAATCGGGAAATTATTCTTTGCAGCTAATGCACCCAATACAACCGCAGGAACCGGATCGGGTAATAATTTCACAGCAGGAATTTTGGCTACGGAAGACAATACATCAGTTACCGTAACCTGGACAACATCAGGAATTCAGTTTATCGGTGCTCCCGCCACTTTTACAGGAAATACTCAAACCTTTACTTTAAATAAAGGACAGTCTTATATTTTAGCCGGGAACAATAGTACTCCGGCAAATCTTACCGGATTTATCGGAGCCAAAATAGTTTCCGATAAGCCTATCAGTTTAACCAATGGAAGCGCCAACGGAAACTTTGGAGCAGGAAGTTCGGGCGGTTCAGATTTAATTATGGACCAGTCGGTTCCGGTGGAAAGACTGGGGAACACTTTTGCCATGGTAAAAACAAGATCTACCGCTCCTGCCGAAAATATGGAGGGAGGAATTGTTATTGCCACAGAAGACAATACTCAGATATTTGTTAATGGCGGAACGACTCCATTAGCAACAATCAATGCCGGAGAATGGTACAGAATTAACGAAACCAATTATGTACAGCAAGGTACAAGCGGACATTTTAATATGTTGGTATCCACTTCTAAAAATGTATACCTTTATCAATTAGTGGGAGTAGGTACTTCAAACAATACAGGAGGCTACAATTATATTCCACCATTGAACTGCTTCCTTCCAAGAAAAATTGACGAGATCGGAAAGATTAACGAAATGCCGGGAATTTCCGGAATTACTTTAAAGTTAAATATCTTAACTGAAACAGGAGCTGCTGTTACGTACAGCATCGACGGCGGACCGGCAACCACTCCAACCGCTGCTCAGGGACCTTATCCATTAACCGGAAACACCAACTGGGTAACCTATGCCATCGATAATCCTACTGGAAATGTGACAGTAACTTCCACCAAAGCGGTAACAGCCGGAGTTAATGGTGGATACAGCTCCGCAGGGTACGGTGGATATTTTGCAGGATTCTCTTCCATCCCGGTAATTGCAAAACAGACAGGAGACTGTATTCCGGGGATTATTCTTGAGGTTGACGACAGCTATGAAACGTATCAGTGGTATCTGAACGGAAACCCGATCACCGGAGCAACACAAAACGTTTATACGCCTACCGTAGCAGGAAACTATACCGTGAAAGTAACCATGGGAACCTGTCCGCCCGTTACCACTCCCATCTATAAAGTTTTTTCATGTGTAAGAAATACAACAGCAGCTCTTAATGCCTGTGCAACGAAAGTCATTACTCCGGCTTTCTCGTTCACCACAACACAGACGCCTGTTGCAAGTACGGTAACCATTCTTACCTATCCGACAAACGGTACAGCAACGGTAAACGGCGCAGGACAGATTACCTATATTCCGAATCCGGGATATTTAGGTCCCGATACTATTGTTTACCAGTTCTGCGGAAATGCTCCCGAATTTATTGACTGTGAAAAGGTAACTTTAAATCTTACAGTGGTACCGTTTATTTTAACGGACACCACCATCAAAGCATGTCAGTACAACGGAAAAGGATTCTTTGATCTTACCGCAGCCAATGTAACGACATATTCACCGGT
>NZ_QEHP01000153.1:16822-75044 GCF_003094695.1 Chryseobacterium sp. HMWF035
TAGAAATTGAAATTTCAAACAATACAGCAACGGTAAAAGTAACCGGAGGAAAAGCACCTTACAAATACGCAGTGGATTCTCCTACCAACTGGCAGGATTCTAATGTATTTACGGGACTTTCAAGAGGACAGCATACGTTCTATGTGAAAGACGCCTACAACTGTACCCCGATCTTTGTAGAGGTAACGGTTCCGAATTTGTTAAACGCCATCACGCCGAATGGGGATAATAAAAATGACTTCATCGATTACAGCGAACTGGCGTACAAGGAAAATTTAAGCTTCGTAATCTACGACCGATACGGAAATAAAATTTTCACAGGGAATAAATTCAACAACTACAAATGGGACGGTAAACATTTCGACAAGAAAATACTTACAGGAACCTATTGGTACCATATCAACTGGAATGAACCCAACAAGGAAAAAACACCGATCAAATATTCAGGATGGATCCTTGTTAAAAATATTGACTAAGCAAACAAAAAAGCTGAATCCTAAAGCCACGATTTTTTATCGTGGCTTTTTTACGCTAATATGTTATCATATTTAAAACATAATTTGAATATGTATTAGAAAATTCCATTATTTTTGCATGAATCCTAATTCAACAACTTATGAATAAAATTCTACTGTCTTTTGTACTGATGCTTTTCGGCATAAGTACTCTTTTTGCACAGAGGGATACAGAGCACTGGATCGCGCCTTATTACGCATCCACCACAGGATATACCAATGCACTATATCTTTCTACAGACTCTACCACTCCGTTTGATGTAAAAATTTATAATAATAATACTTTGCTTACCACCGTTACCATCAGCAAAGGAAATCCTCAATCGTATACCGTTTCTGCCAATCTTATTAGCGCAACCACCACTTCGGAGGCGTTACAGATTATTACAAAAGGTCTTTACCTGAAGGGAGACAAGCCTTTTTACTGCACATTGAGATCTGCACAACCTTCGCACGGAGAGATCATCACATCCAAAGGTAAAGCAGGAATCGGGAAATTATTCTTTGTAGCCAATCCGCCCAACACCAATGCAGGAACAGGAACTTCCAATAATTTTACAGCAGGGATTTTGGCTACGGAAGACAATACACAGGTTACCGTTACATGGAATACTTCAGGATTGGTCTTTTTAGGAGGAATTCCTTCCGGTACCAACACCCACACTTTTACCCTGAATAAAGGAAAGTCTTACATTATGGCCGGAAATAATGGCACCGCAGCAAACCTTACAGGATTTATCGGAGCCAAAATAGTTTCTGATAAGCCCATCACATTAACCAACGGAAGTTCTAACGGTAATTTCGGTGCTTTAAGTTCAAGTGGTTCAGATTTAATTATGGACCAGTCGGTTCCGGCGGAAAGACTGGGGAATACATTTGCCATGGTAAAAACAAGATCTACCGCTCCTGCCGAAAACATGGAAGGTGGAATTGTTATTGCCACAGAAGACAATACCCAGATTTTCATCAACGGCGCCACCGCTCCCATTGCAACGATTAATGCAGGGGAATGGTATAGAATTAATGAAACCAATTATATTCAGCAGGGAGGAGCAAGCGGACATTTCAATATGTTTATTTCAACCTCTAAAAATGTATATTTATATCAGTTAGTAGGAGTAGGAACAGAAAATAATACCGGAGGATACAACTATATTCCGCCTTTGAACTGTTTCCTTCCAAGAAAAATTGATGAGATCGGAAAGATCAACGAAATGCCAAGTGTTTCGGGGGTAACCCTGAAGCTTAATATTCTGACAGAAGCCGGAGCAGCAGTTACCGTAAACGGAGCAACTCCTACTGCAGCTCAGGGACCTTATCCTTTAACCGGAAATACCAACTGGGTAACTTATGCCATTACAGGAATTACAGGAAACGTAACGGTAACCTCCACCAAAGCGGTAACAGCCGGAGTGAACGGAGGATACAGCACGGCAGGTTACGGAGGATATTTTGCAGGATTCTCTTCCATTCCTTTAATTACAAAACAAACCGGAGACTGTATTCCGGGAATTGTTCTTGAGGTTGACGACAGCTATGAGACCTATCAGTGGTATCTGAACGGAAATCCTATTCCGGGAGCCAATTCAAACAGCTATACTCCGACAGTAGCAGGAAATTATACGGTAAGAATTACAGTAGGATCTTGTGTTCCGGCAATAACTCCTGTTTATAAAGTCTACACCTGCCTTCAGCAGTCTACAAAAGCGCTTACGGTTTGTGAAGGTTTTCAGGCTGTGGTTCCGTCTTTTACAAATTCTACCCAGACCTATGTTCCGAGTACGGTAACGATTGTTACACCTCCGGCAAACGGTTCTGCAGTTATTGATCCGAACGGCGTAATCATTTATACTCCAAATTTCGGTTTTACAGGTACAGATACTATGGTTTATAAATTCTGTGGAAACGATCCTGATTTTACAGATTGTGAGCAGGTAACTTTAACGTTTACCGTTTCTGCAAGTCCTACAGTAACAGACGCAACACTGAGATCATGTTTTATTCCGTCGAATCCTGCTACGGCATTATTTGACCTTACAACGGCTCTTGTATCTACCACTACAGGAATTACAAAAAAATATTATCCTTCTTTAACGGATGCACAGCTCGGAACCAATGAAATCATCAATCCGGTAAACTATATAGCACCGAACGGAGTGGTTTTCGTGAAAGTAAGCAATGCAAACGGATGTTTCAGAATAGCAAAAGTTACTTTAATTGTTCTTCCACCAGTGTATTCCAGTGTTTTACAGGAGAAGATTATCTGTATTGAAAATAAAACAACTTTAGATGCTGGTCCAGGATTTACAGCGTATTTATGGAGTACAGGTGCAACAACACAGTCGATCAGTAACGTTACGACAGGAACTTACTGGGTAGATCTGAAAACTGGAAATTGTGTAACAAGACAGACAGTAAAAGTCTATGCTTCGGAACAGCCTGTTATTTCAAATATTGATATTTCAAATAATACCGTTACGGTACATGTATTGGGAGGAACAGCTCCTTATCAATACTCCATTGATAATATTCACTGGCAGGATTCCAATGTATTTACCAATGTTCCGAGAGGAAATAATACATTCTATGTAAAAGATTCCTACAACTGTAATCCAATGCAGGTAGAAGTTACCGTACCGAATCTTATTAACGTAATTACTCCGAACGGAGATGGCATAAATGATGTAATTGATTATTCGGCGTTAGGAAACAAGAAAAATCTTGTATTCAATATTTACGACAGATACGGCACAAAAATGCATGAGGGAAATAAAGAAAACGGATACAAATGGGACGGCGCAGTCGGCGGCAAAAAAGTACCTACAGGAAACTACTGGTACGATGTAAGCTGGAATGAGCCAAACGGCAAACATACCCCGATTAAATATTCCGGATGGATCTTAGTGAAAAACAGAAATTAATTTTAAATATCTCTTTAAATAATACTCTGAAAACCATGATTTTGATATCATGGTTTTTTTTATTTTTTTAAGCTTAGAATGCTTTTTATTATTAAATTTGTGTTAAAGGCAATATCTGAATGAAGAAAATTCTATCTTTTCTGTTTTTACTTCTGTTTTTCACCTCTACTTTTGCACAATTGGATAGAGAACACTGGTTTGCGCCGATGGTAGACCGTACAGGAAATTCAAATCCCAATCAGAAACTGTATCTTTCTACTAACCGTACTACGCCTTTTCCGGTAGAAATTTATAACAACAACACTTTAATTGCTACGGTAACGATCAGCAAAGGAAATCCTCAAAAAGTTGATATCTTAAGAGATTATATTATTACGTCACTACAGACAGATCTTTTTACGACGACAACTAAAGGACTTTATGTAAAAGCAGAATTTCCCTTTTACGCCAACTTAAGATTTTCAGTATTTAATCACGCTGAAATTATTACATCTAAAGGAATTCCTTCCACCGGAAAAACTTTTTACGCAGCCAATGCACCACTCTCTGTAAGTAATTCTATCCTGAATTTTATGACGAGTGTTCTGGCAACTGAAGACAATACCACCGTTACCATAACAGGATATAAACCCACTGTACAGTTTTCCAACGGAACAACGGGAGCAACCAATCCTATCATTACGTTTAATTTAAATAAAGGGCAATCCTACATCATCGACGGAATCGGAAATAATGCGGGAAATTTTGACGGATTTATCGGAGCCAAAATTACAGCCAATAAAAACATCAATGTTACGAACGGAAATTTCAATGGGCAATATGCCGGCAATTTTCCTTCAAGTTCAGATATTTTAATGGACCAGGCGGTTCCGGTGGACAGATTAGGAAATGAATTTGCTTTGGTAAAAGGCAACGGAAGCATCGGTTCGAATATGGAAGGCGCTTTGGTAATTGCCACCGAAGACAATACGGAAATTCGTGTAAATAATGAAGTCGTTCCTGTTGCCACTTTAAATACGGGACAGTATTTCATGATTCCGGACTCCAAATATCAGCTTCAGGGAAGCGGACATTATAATCTATACATCAAAACAACCAAAAACGTCTATATTTATCAGGTTCTTGCAGGTGCAAGTACCGCAGGAAACGAGGTGGCAACCGGTGGATTCAATTTTATTCCTGCATTGAACTGTTACTTACCGAAACAGATTAACGAACTTGGATTAATTGATGAAAACTTTGTGTATTCCAACGGAAATCCGAATGGTATTTTAAATGTTCCCACGAAATTAAATCTCATCACAGAAAGAGGCGCAGTAGTTACCGTAAACGGAGTTACCCCTCCTATTTCAACAGGTCCTTTCAATATGACGGGAACTCTTAACTGGGTAACTTACGGAATTCCGAATACTGCAGGAACGGTAACCGTTGTTTCATCTAAAGCGATAACAGCGGGAATCAACGCTGGAAGTGATGCAGTAGGATATGGCGGTTTTTTCGCAGGATTTCCTACACAGCCTGTAATTTTAAAATCCGGTGGAGACTGCGCTCCGGGAATTGTTCTTACAGTAGATCCTGTAATTTATGACACCTATCAATGGTACGTCGGCGGAGTTTTAATTCCGGGAGCTACAGGAGCTTCTTACTCACCGACTCAGTCCGGTTATTACACCTGCTCAGTAACAATGGGAAGCTGTGCTCCTTTAATCACGGCACAGTACAAGGTACAGAACTGTACAAAACTGTCTACCGCGACCTATGATGTCTGTACCACAAAAACAATTACTCCTGCATTTACCAGTTCTACCCAGACTCCGGTCCCTTCAACAGTCGCAGTGCTTACCGCTCCGACTTTAGGAACGGCAACCGTAAATGCAACGACAGGAGTCATTACTTACACCGTTACGAATCCCGGAACTGCAGGAACAGACACTTTCACGTATACATTCTGCGGAAACAACCCGGATTTTCCTGACTGCGAAACTGTAACCGTCACCATTAATATTCAGGTTTTAACGGTGAATAATGCAACATTAAAAGTCTGTGATAACGGATCGGGACAGGGAATATTTAATTTAACAACAGCCAATGTTACCACTAATTCTCCGGTAACCATTACCTATTATACGAATCTGTTGGATGCCCAGAACGAAACTCCGGGAACCGCAATTACCAATACGACTTCTTATACCGCAACGAACGGAACCATTGTGTATGCAGTGGTAAAAAATACACTTGGATGTAAAGCTATTGCCCAGATTACGCTTAATCTTTATCCTTTTGCCAACGTTCTTAATAATTATACCGGAACTTTTTGTGATGATAATCTGGACGGCGTGGTGAATGTAATTCTGCCTAACATCACCCCTCTTGTTTTAAACAATCCGACTTATTTTACGAATGTAAGATATTACGCCAACTTAGCAGATGCCAATGCCGGAAACGCAAATACATTACCGAATAACTGGTCTTACACAACCACCACTACAATTTATATAAGAGTAGATTCTCCGGACGGTTGTCCTCCAGTTGTGAAGCCGCTTGTTTTTGTTATCGGAAATAAAATTTCTTTAATTAAAACCACACACGCCATCACCATGTGTGATGATAATCTGGACGGTACAAAAGTGATTGATCTGATGCCTTATATCAGTCAGTTTACAACAGATCCTTCTGTTACCGTGACTTTTCACCCTACTCTTCAGGATGCACAGAACAACACGGCGCAGATTGCAAACCCAATGAATTTATCGGGAACCCAAACGGTTTTTACAAGATTTGAGAAATCCGGAGTCTGTCCTAATATTGCTTCAATTACTGTTACGATAAAAACTCCGAAATCGTCACTTATTCTGAAAGATAAAGTAGTTTGCCCTAAAACACTGACGACTTTAGATGCAGGACCGGGAATCGACAGTTATCTATGGAGTACCGGAGCAACCTCCTCTTCAATCGGAAATGTTGCCCCCGGAAATTATTGGGTAGATCTTACCGCAGAAGGCTGTACCTACAGACAAAATGTAACCATTACAGAATCTTCTCTTCCGGTTATCACGATGATTGAAATAAACGGAAGTACAGTAACGATCGGAGCAAGCGGTGGCACTCCGCCTTACGAATATTCTCTGGATGGCGTAAACTGGCAGAGTTCAAATGTTTTCATGAATGTTCCGAGGGGAAATCATATTATCCACATTCGGGACACCAATCAGTGCGAGGAAGTAACCAGACCATTTGTTATTATTAATCTTATCAATACAATTACGCCTAATCTTGATGGCTATAATGATGCTATAAATTATTCTGAATTAATGAATAATGACAATATTATTTTCAGAATTTTTGACCGATATGGAGCGGAAGTATTTCGAGGAGCGCCTTCCAACAGATTTACCTGGGACGGAAGAGTCGGAGGAAGACTGGTAAATACAGCAACGTACTGGTATTTCATCAGCTGGACGGAATTCGGTGGCACAACTACTGTAAAATATACGAGTTGGCTTTTGGTAAAGAATTATTAATCGGGATGAAAAATCATTAAAAATTTTCACACATTTTATATTTAAATGCATCCTTATAACATTCATTAACAATTCCGAATCAAAGTTTAATATAACTTTAACCTGTTTTCACTACTAAAATAGGTATAGCTTGTTGGTTTTCTGCGTAATTTTGCGGTATTATATGAAGAAGCTATTTACTCTGCTGCTGTTGGTTTTTCTGGCAAAAATTAACGCACAAACATACTCTGGAGAAGTTTTTCTAAAAGATAATTCTGTTTTGTATCTGAACCAGATGTATGTTACGAATCTTAATACCCTGAAAACTGTTTTAAGCGATTATAATGGTGATTTTTCTATCTCTGCCAATCCGGGAGATGTGATCCGTTTTACGTCGATTATTACAGAGCGAAAAGATATTAAGCTGACGCCCCAGATGATGGATCAGAAAAATCTGGTTGAACTGAAAGTGGCGTATCACGATATTCAGGAAGTCATCATCAGCAGGTTTAAGCCTACCGGAAACTTACGTTATGATGTAAATTCAATCAGAAAAGAAGATAAGGCTTTAGCCATTAAAAAAGTAATCGGTCTTCCGGAACCGAAAGGAGACGGAACTCCGCCGCAGCTTCCTGTTGCAGGTCTTCGCGATGGCGGACTTACCTTCAGCCTCGAAAGTATTTATGATATTTTATCCGGAGAAAGAAAGAAAAAGCAGCGCTATGTAGCCTACGAAAAAATGAATAATTCTGTAACGCAGATTAAAAATTATTTGGGAAAAGATTATTTTACAAGATTCAAAATTCCTGAAAACTTAATTGATAACTTTCTGCAGTTTGTCTATACTTCAGAAAATATCGAACCTTATGTTCTTGCCGGAAATTTTGAAGCGATAAAAATTCCGATTGAAAAATATCTTCCGATTTACCAGAGAAGATTAAGAAATTCTCACCTTCAGGATGTTCTGAAATAAAATTTCTCATTATGCAAATAAAAAAAATGTACATTTTCCAACTGGGATGTACATTTTTTTGTTTTACTTAAAATAATTTTTAAATTTAGAAAAAATTGAATGTTCATTACAGTTGGTGTAATTTTCGCTGCAATTTTGGATACTAATGCCTTAAAAATAAATCAATTAAACGAGAAAATATTTTACTTTTACACTTTAATACCAGTGAATGAAAAAATTATTTATATTTTTTAGTATGATTCTGTGCATCACTCTTTCAGCTCAGTCGAAAGGGAAAGATTACAGTGAAATTTTAAAAAGTAAAAATATTTACGAAATTAATGCTTTCCTGAGAGATGCTCATCCCGATGATCCGCGAAGATCTGTGCTTAAACCCCGCGTAATGGAAATGATGAAGGAATACATAAAAAATGCCCAACCCGGTGACCAGAAAGTGAAACAGATGCAGGACTGGTTTGCTATGCTGAAGCGAAGACCTTCTACCAAAATATCTTTCGATGAGATGAATGCCCTCATCAAGCACAAACAGATTGCAAAATATCAGAAAGAATTGCAGGTGGGGCAATCTGCGGTAGTGTACACACCAAGCAATCCTAAAAACGTATACATTGCTCCTGCTGCTCCTTCCGCAACATCTGCAAACACTAAACCTGTTGCTGCCATTCCTGATGCAGAAGCTTCTGAATTTAATATGCTGATGGCGGAAAATCCGACGGAACATAAAAACAAAACGGTAAAAATCCTTAACTCTCTTTTCGATAACGACCCTAATGCGAAAGAATGTATTGTGATGATCGAAAATAAATCGGACTGTAATATTATTGTACGAATAGAAGGAATCGGGACCACGAAGTACAGGCTTCCTGTTCCTTCGCACGGCGACAATTCGATTGTGGTACAGAAAGGTGATTATCTTTTTACAAGTATTGTCTGCGGAGCTCAGTACGCCTCACAGAAAACCATCCAGAAACCCATCATGGTTGCATTGGGAAGTTCTATGAGAAAATAACGCAGTTAGCTGTTATTTTCAGGTTTAAAAATGAAGCATTTGCTTAAAATTAGTTATTTTTGCAGGATTTTATAAATGTCTCATGGGTAAAAATAAATTAGCAAGATTCGCAGAAAACAAGATATTACCAAACGTTATTCAGCCAACGCGGGAAGATGCTTTAAACGGTTTCGATCTTAAAGGAAAATGGAGAACAGATTTCTTTAAAAACGACAATCCTATTGTTTTAGAATTAGGCTGCGGAAAGGGAGAATATTCGGTAGGTCTTGCAAAAACATTCCCTGAGAAAAATTTTATCGGAATTGATATTAAAGGGGCAAGATTCTGGTTCGGAGCCAAGGAAGCTGTAGAAAACGACATGAAGAATGTGGCTTTTCTGAGAACCCAGATTGAACTCGTTGATTATTTTTTCGGAGAAAATGAAGTGGATGAAATCTGGATTACATTTCCGGATCCACAAATTAAATACAAGCGTACAAAACACAGATTAACGCATCCTGATTTTTTAGAAAGATATAAGAAATTCTTAAAACCCGGAGGAATTGTTCACCTGAAAACAGATTCTGAATTTCTTCACGGCTATACTTTAGGATTTTTGCAAGGGGCAGGTTATGAAATCATTACCGCACACCACGATATTTACGGAGCTTTAGAATATGATCCGAATACTCCGCATTTAAGGGATATTAAAACGTACTATGAGGAGCTTTTTTCTGCTAAAGGAAAAACAATAACGTATATTAAATTCAGAATTAACTAAACAACAAAACACATCATGAAAAAAATTCAGTATTTCCAGACTCTTTACAAATTTAACTTATCGGTAGTTTTTTAAGTGATAAAATTCACATAAACAATTAAAGGCTGTAATATTCTACACCCTTGCATTTTCACGTACAAACACAAAATTATAAAGATAAGTTATGAAAAAATTAATGTTGATTATTTCGACGGGAATTCTTGTATGCTGTAACACGGCTCAGGTACAAAATAAATCCCAGAATATTTTAGAAAGCAAAAACATCAGTGAAATAGAAGAATTCCTGAAAACAGCGCATCCGGATGATCCGAAAAGAAGCGTATTAAAATCCAAGATAATCGCCTTAAAAAACTCGGAATGGACAAAAGGAAAAAAGGATGCTAAACCGATGGAAGCAAGACCTGTTATTTCCGAAATTTCTTCTAGCCTAATGAAGAATTCTAATGCCTCGGAAACGGAGGAGTTTAAACGCCTGATTGCTTCTACACCCGCTGAACATAAAGACAAAACCGTAAAACTGCTTAATGCAATGTTTAATGAAGATATCAGCAGCAAAGAAGTTATTCTTTTGTTTAAAAATAATTCTGACTGTAATATCGTTTTAAGAATTCAGGGAAAAGATTTCTATAATCTTGCAGTACCGGCGAAAGGAGAAAATTCTATCGTAATTAATAAAGGAAGTTATACTTTAACGAGCCATGTCTGTGATGTTTTATATTCCTCACAGAAAGAAATTAAGAAAAGTATTTTTTTAACCATTAATAATCCTGTTCAGACTGGAAAATAAATTATGACGGGCGAGTAAGTAAAAGTTTTAAATTTACACCAAGAAAATTTTGTTATGAAAAAGCTTTTTTCTTTTACGGTTATGATCATCATTGTCTTAAACAGTTGTGAGACTACTCATTACAGGACAAAAAACGATGCTGTAAAAAATCCTCATAAAAATCCAAATACTGTTAGCAGAACCTCTACTGCCAATCAAACGGAATTAGAATATCAGGCTTTGCTGAAAACGTACAAATCTGAAACGGCGGCAGTTTTAACGGATCTTTTAAACGGTTCCGAAGACAGTCCGAATACATCAATTACTGTTGAGAATAATTCCCGCTGCAATATGGTTCTTACGATTAGCGGAAATAATTATTTTAAGAAAATCCCTATTGGTGCCAATAAAATCGGCTCGGCAATGGTTCCGAAAAATCAGAATTATAATATTTCAGGAATGGTTTGCAACTCTGTATACCAGAAAACAAAGTTTATCAGTTCGTCTTATAATGTAACGCTTTCAAATTAGCAGGAAGCTTTATTAAAAACAAAAAAAGACCGCTAAAATTTAGCGGTCTTTGTATTTTAAAGAAAATCTTTAATTATTCAGCATCAAAGTCAGCATCTTTATCAGCAGATACTACTTCTCCTTCTTCTTTAGATTTTTCTTTATCAGCTTTTCTTTGAGACTGACCTTCTTTGATAGATTCAGAAACTACGCTAAGAATCATATCGATAGATTTAGAAGCATCATCGTTTCCTGGGATAACGAAGTCTACTTTTCTTGGGTCAGAGTTGGTATCAACAATACCGAAAACCGGAATACCTAATTTCTTAGCTTCAGTTACCGCGATGTGTTCTCTCATGATATCTACTACGAATACAGCAGATGGAAGTCTCACCATGTCAGCGATAGAACCTAAGTTCTTCTCAAGATTAGCTCTTTGTCTGTCTACTTGTAATCTTTCTTTTTTAGATAAAGTTTCGAACGTTCCATCTTTTTTCATTTTGTCGATAGAGTTCATTTTTTTAACAGCCTTTCTGATAGTAACAAAGTTTGTTAACATACCACCCGGCCATCTTTCTGTAATATAAGGCATATTAAGTTCAGAAGCGTGTTTTGCAACCACTTCTTTCGCCTGCTTCTTAGTAGCTACGAAAAGAACTTTTTTACCTGCAGAAGTTAATTTTTCTAAAGCGTTACAAGCTTCATCCAATTTAACAGCTGTTTTATGTAAGTCTACAATGTGAATACCATTTTTCTCCATAAAAATGTATGGAGCCATATTTGGATTCCACTTTCTAGTCATGTGACCGAAGTGTACACCAGCCTCTAGAAGGTCTTTTACATTTGCTTTTGCCATGTTTTTTGTTTTTGTTAGTTTACTTTCCGTCTTTTAAACAATCAACAACTTCTTTAGATGGGAGAAGCGTTTGGATGCTAAACGTAACGGGCAATTGGCGTTTTGCTTTTTGCTTGTGGCAATTGGCTTTTCGCCGAGATTAAGTTTAAATAAAAATTAATACATTTCTGTAGCAAACAACCATAAGCCATTCGCCAACAGCAAATCTTAACGTTTTGAGAATTGGAATCTCTTTCTTGCTTTTTTCTGACCTGGCTTCTTTCTTTCCACCATTCTTGCGTCTCTTGTAAGTAAACCAGCAGGCTTCAATGCTAATCTGAACTCAGCGTTGATTTCGCATAAAGCTCTTGAAATACCTAATCTGATAGCCTCTGCCTGACCTGTATTTCCACCACCGAATACGTTTACGGTAACGTCATACTGACCAACAGTTTCAGAAAGGATAAATGGTTGGTTTAATTTGTAAACCATTACATCTGTAGAGAAGTATTCTTTAGCGTCTTTACCGTTTACTGTAATGTTACCAGTTCCTGGCTTTACATAAACTCTTGCTACAGAAGTTTTTCTTCTTCCGATTTTGTGAACTGTAGACATATTAATTATTTAAATTCGTTAACATTAATTGTTTTAGGCTGTTGAGCTTCATGTTTGTGCTCAGTTCCTTCGTATAAGTAAAGATTCTTAAGGATCGCAGCTCCAAGTCTGTTTTTAGGCAACATCCCTTTTACTGATTTTTCCAATACTTTTAAAGAATCTTTCTTTTGAAGTTCAGCCGCAGTCATAGACTTCTGTCCTCCAGGATAACCTGTATGCCAGATATAAGTCTTGTCGTTCCACTTGTTTCCGGAAAGAGTTACTTTCCCAGCGTTCAAAACGATTACGTTATCACCACAATCTACGTGAGGTGTGTAGTTCGTTTTGTGCTTACCTCTCAAAATCTTTGCAACCGTAGAAGCTAGTCTTCCCAACGGTTGTCCTTCAGCGTCTACCACAACCCATTCTTTATTAGCAGTAGCTTTGTTCGCTGAAACAGTTTTGTAACTTAATGTATTCACACGTTTTAGTTAAAGATTAAACATAATTTCCCCCTAAAAGGGTGTGCAAAGGTACAAATTATTTTTAGAATGCAAAAACATATTTCGTTTAATCTGTTGATTATGTGTTTAAGCCTAAGTATCTGAAAGACTTAATCGTACAAAAACCAATCAAAAAACACGGAAATAACCATTTAAAAAATTCATGTATAAATTCGAAAATCATTTAAAAATCGAATAAATTTTAAGGGTAATTATTAATTAAATTTAATATTATCCTCAAAAACATATCAATATGATTATTTAATTTCTTTAAATAATTATATTTGCTGAAATCCATATCTATATCATGAGCCACGGAAAAATTAGAGAAGATAAAACGTGTCTTAACTGCGGACACCTTGTTGAAGAAAGATTCTGCCCTCGTTGCGGACAGGAAAATACGGAACCCAAACAGCCGTTCCATTATCTTTTCACTCATTTCATTGAAGATTTCACGCATTATGACGGACAATTCTGGAAAACAATAAAATATTTACTCATTCGTCCCGGGAGATTAACTAAGGAATATCTTGCCGGAAAGAGACAAATGTATGTGGCTCCTGTAAAACTGTATATTTTTATCAGTTTTATTACTTTTTTCCTCCCTACTTTATTTTCCAGTTCGGAAGAGGAACTTTCAGACCATGAAAAGAAAGAACAGATTTTAAAAGAAAAAGAACAGGACGAAAAGATTGCAAGATTCACAGACAGTCTGAAACATTCACTCCAAAAAGATCAACTGATAAAAGAAAATGTATCTCATCCTGAAACGGAAAAAGAGATGAAAACTGTTGACCCGAAAGACAGAAACGATCCTGAAGTGGGTACTTTTGGAGAAACAGCAGACGGAAAAATGAGCATTTTGGGAGCTACTACCCTAAAACAGTATGATTCTTTAAGCTTAAAAAGCAAGGATAAAAAAGCTACATTCGCATTTCTAAAACCTTATGCAGAAAAAATATTTCATTTTCAGGAACAAGGGCTGAAAAAAGACCAGATTTTTGAAAAATTTGCTGATAATATTGTTCACACTCTTCCGAAAGCACTATTTGTTTACCTGCCGATTTTCGCCTTTCTTCTTTGGCTTTTCCACAATAAAAAGAAATGGTGGTATTTTGATCACGGAATTTTTACGCTTCACTATTTTTCCTTTCTGCTTTTAGGAATTCTGATTATCATAACGGTCTCAGAACTCACTTCACTGCTTCCGGATAATACGATCTTCAACACCTTTAGTTTTTCGCTTTATTCTGCGGCAATCATTTATATGCTTGTGTATTTCTTCGTTGCGCATCACAGAGTTTACGAAAACGCACGGAGCATAAGCGTGGTAAAAGGAATTCTTTTATTTATTGTGAATTTATTCGGACTTGTCTGCATGTTCCTTATATTAATGTATGTAAGTTTTATGACGATGCATTAATTGCGCAATGTTTTGTTTGCTCTGAAGCTTGCAATTAAATAATACGCCACAAAAACCGTCGAAAATTTCAGAACGGAAGGGATAGCCAGTTCCAGATTAAAAATTAAAGTTCCCGCAAGAACTAAGATTCCCATGGCAACAAAAGATAATCCTAATTTCTGAGGCAGAGTAAAATCCGGGGTATCTAAATAATAAGCAATTCCCCATGCGAAGCCAAAAGCAAAAGCATAATAAATATCAAGTCCGATGTTTTCCGAACTGTAAAACAAATAATTGATTAAAAAACTCAGAACAGTTCCGAGCATGAAGTATAACATTGCTTTTTTCATAATTTTTTTTAAAATTCTAATTCTTTATTACGATTTTTCATATAATAAGAAGGTCCGATTCCTGTAATTTGTTTAAACGAATTAGAGAATGCTCCCAATGACGAATATCCCAAATAATCTGCAATATATGTAAGTTTAAATTTACGAAATTCACTTTCACTGTCTAATTTTTGAATGAAATGCCTGACACGCAGATCATTAATATACCAATTGAAATTCATATTTTTTTCAGCTTTTATAAAATCAGAAATCGTTCGGGAACTAATATCGAGCAGAGAAGCAAGTTTTGCTGAAGTAAAGTTTTTTTCAAGAAACAAAGTTCCGCTTTCAAAGTCTTGCAAAGCGATGCGCAAACGTTCGGTTGTTTTTTCTGAAACCATGAGTCCGCTTTTAACAGCAGTTTCCGGAGAAATTTCTTTCCCTGAAGTACTTGCAGATGTTTCCTGAAGAGAATCCTTTAGGTTTGAAGACTTATTATCTGTGTTTCCTATACTTATTTTCTTTCTCAGTTCCTCATACTTCTTTTGATTTTCTTTCGATCTGTAAAGATAGAAAACAGTAAGCAATATCATGATGACGATTAAAGAAATAAGCAATCCTGAATACACGGAAACTTCTGTATTCTGATCCTCAATTGTTTTGTTCTTTTCCTGAAGTGATTTTTCCAGACTATGAAAGTTTTTTTTATTTGAAACTGCCGAAAGTTTTTTAAGCTCTTCGGAGTATTTAATAAAATTTGACTGATCTCCGTTTTCAGAATAGGTTTGAGAAAGGTTTTTTAGAATTTCTATCTTTTTATTTACAAAATCATTATTATCCGGAAGAATAGCCAACGCTTTTTTAAAATACATAATGGCTTTCTGATAATCTTTGGCTCCCATATGCAGATAGCCAATATCATGATTAATGGCAGCCTGAAGATAAAAATTATCCGGCTTTACAAGACTCAGTGCCCGTTGAAAATAGACATTTGCTGAATCCGGATTTTTCAGATCAGCATAATTGTATCCGATATTGGTATATGCCGAAACCAGTTGGTTATTACGAAGCTCCGGATCTTCAATATGTCGGAATTCTTCTACAACTTGCAACGAAACAGCAAGTTTCTCTTTTGTAAGCTGCGGTTCCTTACCATCTCCCAAAACAATCAGTTTTGAATTAAGAATCAATCCTCTTACCTCATAAGACTCCTGAGAACTCAAATTTTTTAAAATATTCAGCCCGTGTTCAAAGTTCTGCATCGCAAGATCAGAAGCCTCCATTTTTGCATACTGAGTTCCTAATATTCTGTAGGCGAGAGCCTGCCCTTCTTTATAGTTTATGCTCTCTGCAAGTTCCAGAGATTCTTGTGCATTCTCAAAACAGCTTTCCGGATCTCCATTCAGCAGATAAGCAAAACTTTTAAGGTATAACCCTTTTACAACAAACTTTTGCTCTCCTGAATTCCGGGCGTTAAGAATTAATTGGTCGGTCTGTTTTAAAGCAGAATGAATATCACTCTGAGCCAACTGTTTCAAACGGTTGTACTCATCTTCAAAATGGATTTGTTTTTGAGCTTTCCCATAATGGAAACCCATAAAAACTAAACACCAAATACACTTTATGACAAAAGCTATTTGTTTTTTGGACTTTTTCATGTGTGCTTTTGTTTGTAAAATTCTGTATCCTACAAGTAAGATGCAAATTATCCTTTTGCAAAATTCCGCAATTTGCAAATATGCAACAAGTTACATTAATTCAAACCGTTATCCTAATAATAACTTTGCAAAAAAACATAAGATAATAGAATGAAAAAATGTAAGTTTCTTTTAATAACAATACTGTTATTTTTTCAGCTGTGTAATTCTCAGGTCGGTATTAATACCAGTAATCCTCAAAAAAAATTTCACGTAGATGGAAACAGGGACAATCCTGCAACAGGAATTCCTAACAATATCCAGACTGCAAATGACTTCACGATAGATTCAAACGGAAATGTAGGAGCCGGAACAATTACTCCGCTCGTAAAATTGGATCTGCGTTCTGCAGGAAGCAACAATTCTTTAGCCATAGGAAATACCACACAAACAGCAACACAAGTCTCCGCCGGTGCTGTACGCTATGCCCCTGTAAACGGAGGGGTAATTCAATATTCCGACGGAACGGCATGGTTTCAGCTAAAAACGCCTGATATCGAAAAAACAAATGTGGTGGCGAGAATCCGTGCAGCTGCCTTTCAGGCACAATATCAGTTTCCTTACAATACGGATAAAAAGGTTACCCAATTTGAAGAATTTACAGATAATAAAAATGCATTCGATCCGTCATCCGGAGAGTTTACGGCACCCCGTAACGGAATATACCTTTTGACATTCACTTACGATATGGTGAGATATTGGGTATTGAAAGGAGGTGTCATAGAAGTTGATTTTGTAAAAATCACAGAAACCGGAGCTACCTCTGTCGAAAAAAGATGTGTCCGCAGTTTAGCCTCTTACGGTGATAATTCCAGTGTTACTTACGCCCGTCAGTCGCAGATAGGAGGATCCTGTGTAGGCGCAATACCTCTTACTACCAACGAAAAAGTTTATGCAACCATAAGACAGACTACTTATAACGGAAATCTAAGCATGAGACTTCCCTCCTCCACCGCGGTAAACGATCTCTCCAATCCAGAGCAGGGTTTTAACCATTTAACGATAACCGAACAATAATGATGAAATATATTATACTGATAGGATTTTTACTATTTGGCAAGATCTCCGCACAAAATGTAGGAATAGGCACGTCAAATCCCGAAAATGTTTTACACGTAGATGCCAAAAAAAATAATCCTCAAATTCCGTCAGCTGATGCAAGTTATTATTATGATGATATAGTAATTAATGAAAACGGATTTCTGGGAATAGGAACCAAAAACCCTGTAACGCGGGTTGATGTACGCTCAAAAGGAGACAATAATGCCATTGCTGTCGGAAACACTTCCCAAACCGCCGCAAATGCGGGCGCAGGCGCAGTTCGATACAATGGAACCAATCTAGAATATTCTGACGGAATAACATGGATTGTATTGCCCGTAGTAACCCCCAATGCATTTGTCCTTGCGGGTAAGGTTTCCAGCCAGTCTGTTAATGACAATACTACTTCAACCGTGGTAAACTGGTCTGAGAACAAAGATTTAACGGAGAGTTTTAATCCCGCCACAGGCATCTTTTCAGCAAATAAAGACGGGCGATATCTGGTTACTTTCAATTTCGAATTTCAGACAGCGACTTTAGGAACCAATGCATACGTAGAAGCTATCATTACCAGCAACAGAACCAATAATAATATACAGACTTTTAAATGTGTTTCTTCTTATCCTGGAAGTTCCAACAGCAATATTTCTGCTTCAGGAGCGTGTACCGCCATTTTTAACCTGAAACAAAACGACACAGTAAATGTACAGGTAAAAAATGTTACCGGCGGAAACAAAATTATTGCTTCCGACCCGGCAAAAACAACATTAACGATTTTCGGTATTTAAAAAAAATGAAAAATGAAAAAAAAATATCTCTTACTCCTCATTATTTTTGCATTTCAAGATATCTCCGCTCAGTTGGGTATTGACACTTCTGTACCTGTAGGAATATTTCATGTTGATGCTTCAAAAAACAATCTCAACGCAGTTCCTACAAGCACCACTGTTGTAGACGACTTTATCATATCAAATTCAGCAGGTACAGAAGGCTACATCGGCATAGGAAACAGTTCGCCAAAAGTAAAACTGGATGTAAGGACTACAGCAGGAAACAACAGCGCCATAGGCATCGGTAATACTACTCTTACCGCAGACGCAGCCAAAGAAGGCGCTTTGCGGTACAACGGAACTATACTGCAATACAGCAACGGCTTAGAGTGGGTAAACATAGAAAGTACCACAAACTCTAACAAATCTGTAGTTATTGCAAATAAAACAGATACACCGAATATTCCTCACAGAACGTCTTATTATTTCGGATGGAATAAAATTTATGATTCTAATAATAATTTTACAGCAGGATCAAACGGCGCCGGGGAAACAAATCCTACGGGAGGATATTTTACTGCACCTCGGACAGGAAATTATCTGGCAACTTTTACTTTTGCTGCCAATACATTGGTTCAGGCTTTTCAAAATACAACATTTGACGATCCTAACCAAATTGAAGCTATATGGGAAGTAAGAAGTGATGCGACAACTATCCTAAACCGCCTGAAATGCGCCAACAATTTTCCTGCAAACAGCCGCAATTCAAGTGGAACTGTTATTTCTACGCTTGTCGGCAGCAACTGTACCGTTACTGTACATTTAACAGCTGGACAAAGACTTTATCCTTTGGCTTGGGTAGACTTGAACCCCGGAATCGGAGTTAATCTGATTAATGATTCTTCATATAACACTCTTACAATCGTTGAGCAATAAATGTAGCGCAAAATTGATGACGCAAAAATATAAATACCTACGAATTTCACTGAAAACCGGAACTATGACTCAATAAGTGGATAATTTTAACAATTTAAAAGCTATTATTCTTATTTTAAAAGAACACAGATACTATATACTATTAAGAAAATCAGCAAGAGGGAGGGAGTATATTTCCTCCTTTTTAATGTTAAGTACCTTGTTACGAAGTTTAAAAACGTCTATCTTCTCCTTATCATTTTACTGCGATCAAATAAATCTGCATTTATGTGAGCTCCTCTGATCAATTTTTTTATCTTTGAAAAATTCAGAAATTTTCTAAATCTTTTATGGAAACCCAAAAATATACTCCAAAAAATAAAGTCAGAATCGTGACGGCTGCGTCGCTATTCGACGGTCATGATGCTGCGATTAATATTATGCGCCGTGTGATTCAGGGAACAGGATGCGAAGTTATCCACCTTGGACACGATAAATCGGCAGAAGAAGTTGTAAATACTGCGATTCAGGAAGATGCAAACGCTATTGCGTTAACTTCTTATCAGGGCGGTCATAACGAATATTTTAAATATATCTATGATCTTTTAAGAGAAAAAAATTCGCCACAGATTAAAATTTTTGGCGGCGGCGGCGGTGTAATTCTGCCTGAAGAAATCGAAGATATCATGTCTTACGGAATCGACCGAATTTATTCTCCGGATGATGGTCGTGAACTTGGTTTGCAGGGAATGATCGACGATTTGGTTCAGAAATCAGATTTCGCAACAGGAAAAGATATTGATGTAAAAGATCTGGACTCCATCAGTTTTGAAAATTCGACAAGCATAGCCAAAATCATTTCGGCAGTTGAAAATTTTTCAGAAGAAAAACCGGAACTGGTAAAAGCGATCGACGAAAAATCAAAAGACTTACATATTCCGATTATCGGAATTACAGGAACCGGAGGAGCGGGAAAATCTTCTTTAACAGACGAATTGGTAAGACGTTTCCTGCGTTCAAACACCGATAAAAAAATTGCGATCATTTCGATCGACCCTTCTAAAAAGAAAACAGGAGGTGCACTTTTGGGAGACAGAATCCGTATGAACGCAATTAATGATCCAAGAGTGTATATGCGTTCAATGGCAACGAGAGAAAATAACGTTTCTGTTTCTCCGTTCATTCATTCTGCATTAAATGTGCTGAAACTGGCTCATCCCGATGTTATCATTCTGGAAACTTCAGGTATCGGACAATCCGGCTCGGAAGTATCTGATTTTGCAGATGTTTCAATGTATGTAATGACTCCGGAATACGGAGCTTCCACACAGTTGGAGAAAATCGATATGCTGGATTATGCAGATTTGGTTGCTTTAAATAAATCTGACAAACGTGGCGCTCTTGATGCCCTTCAAGCCGTAAGAAAACAGTTCCAGAGAAACCATCTTTTATGGGAACAGCCATTGGATGAAATGCCTGTGTATGCTACAAAAGCATCTCAGTTCAACGATCACGGAACAACAGAATTATACAACAGACTGGTTGCAAAAGTCAACGCTAAATTTGCTGATTTAAATTTACAATCGTTTGTTGAACAGGAAATTACAGACGAAGTAACCATTATTCCTCCCAAAAGAGTGCGTTACCTTTCTGAAATTGTTGAAAACAACAGACAGTACGATGCTAATGTTGAAAAACAGGCTGAACTGGCAAGAAAAATGTATCATATTGAAGGGGTTAAAAATTTCCTTTCCAATGAAACTTTAGATGCTGAATATCAGAAAGCAGAAAAAGAACTTCAACAGGAAAACATCGACTTCCTTAAAACATGGGATGATACGAAAGAGGCTTTCAAAGCTGAATTTTATTCCTATTTCGTAAGAGGAAAAGAAATCAAGGTGGAAACCTCAACAGAATCTTTATCCCACCTAAGAATTCCGAAAATTTCTTTACCGAAATACAACGACTGGGGTGATCTGATTAAATGGAAAGGACAGGAAAACCTTCCGGGAAGTTTCCCTTATACTGCGGGAATTTATCCTTTCAAAAGAACTGGAGAAGATCCTACGAGAATGTTTGCAGGAGAAGGAGGTCCTGAAAGAACCAACAGAAGATTCCACTACGTGTCTGCGGAAATGCCTGCCAAACGTTTATCTACGGCTTTTGACTCGGTAACTCTTTACGGACAGGATCCTGCTTTACCGCCGGATATTTATGGTAAAATCGGAAATGCAGGCGTTTCTATTGCCACTTTGGACGATGCTAAAAAGCTTTATTCAGGATTTGATCTGGTGAATGCATTAACTTCGGTTTCAATGACGATTAACGGACCTGCACCGATGTTGCTGGCTTTCTTTATGAATGCAGCCATCGATCAGAATGTGGAGAAATACATTATTGAGCATAAGCTTGAAGCAAAGGTTGAGGAAGTTTTGAAAGCGAAATTCGACGATAAAGGTTTAGAAAGACCAAAATACAACGGAGAATTGCCGCCTTCCAATAATGGTTTAGGATTAAAATTATTGGGAATTACAGGAGATGAAGTCATTCCTGCCGATGTGTATGCAGAAATTAAAGCAAAAACCATCGCAACTGTTCGTGGAACTGTTCAGGCAGATATTTTAAAGGAAGATCAGGCTCAGAATACCTGTATTTTCTCTACTGAATTTGCTTTGAGATTAATGGGCGATGTTCAGGAATATTTCATCAAAGAAAAAGTAAGAAACTTCTACTCTGTTTCCATTTCAGGATATCATATTGCGGAAGCAGGAGCCAATCCGGTTTCTCAGTTGGCATTTACTTTGGCAAATGGTTTCACGTATGTTGAATATTATCTGTCAAGAGGAATGGATATCAACGATTTTGCACCGAACTTATCGTTCTTCTTCTCGAATGGTATCGACCCTGAATATTCGGTAATCGGACGTGTGGCAAGAAGAATCTGGGCAAAAGCGATGAAACTGAAATACGGGGCCGACGAAAGAAGCCAGATGCTGAAATACCACATCCAGACTTCGGGACGTTCTCTTCACGCTCAGGAAATTGATTTCAACGATATCAGAACCACTTTACAGGCGTTGTATGCAATTTACGACAACTGTAATTCATTGCACACCAATGCTTATGACGAGGCAATTACGACTCCTACTGAGCAATCGGTAAGAAGAGCAATGGCAATTCAGTTGATTATCAATAAAGAGTTAGGATTGGCGAAAAATGAAAATCCGCTACAAGGTTCATTTATTATTGAAGAATTGACGGATTTGGTGGAAGAAGCCGTGTACGCAGAATTCGACAGAATTACGGAAAGAGGCGGTGTTTTGGGTGCGATGGAAACGATGTACCAACGTTCGAAGATTCAGGAAGAATCAATGCATTACGAATGGCTGAAACATACCGGGGAATATCCGATTATCGGGGTAAATACTTTCCTTGGAAAAGACGGTTCGCCAACGGTTCGTCCGGGAGAAGTCATCCGTTCAACGGAGGAAGAAAAGCAGTTCCAGATTGAAATGCTTCATAATTTCCAGAAATCCAATGAAGACAAATCGGAAGCCGCTCTGAAAACACTGCAACACGCCGCGATCAATCAGCAAAACTTATTCGAAGTGATGATGGACGCTGTGAAATACTGTTCTCTTGGACAGATTACCAATGCTTTGTTTGAAGTGGGTGGTAAATACAGAAGAAATATGTAAATATAATAAGAGCTGTACAAATTTGTACAGCTCTTAATAAATGATTGAAATAATAATAAAATCGATTAATTATTTAAACTATCTAAATCAAGCTCAGGATAATGTTCTTTTGCATACCAAACAAATTCATCTAATGAACCTTTAAATTTCTTAACAAATTCTATAAGTTCATTTTTTGGTTTTCTGTAAGTCTGATAGATTTTCTTAACAATCGCCTTTCTTGTACCATTTTTTAATTTAAAAATAAATTTACTATCAGTAGTAAGAGGTTTTTTTCTATTAAGAATTTCAAGAGAAAGATAATTTCTTGCAATAAACCAATTATAAAGATTCACATATGCTCTGCCACCACTAATTATAAATTTAGGCAATAATATTATGGGTTTTCCCGCAAAATTTGGCAAATTAACTTTTTTTGTTTCCCATTTTTTAGTAATTGCATTATAAAATTCAATTATTTCAGCAACAGTAGCAACCTTATATTTAGTACAAATCTTTAAAGTAAAATTAGCAAAAATATCTCTGCAAACATTTGCTATAATGTCTGACATAATATCCTGTCCAATGCCTTTTACAAGAAGCAAAACAAAATGTGCTTCATTTGTAATTGCAGCATTTTGTTTTGCTAATACATTATTTCTTAAGGCATCATAAATCACTTCTGCTCTTACATCAGAAACTGCTTTACCTTTATTTCTATCAGAGTATCCTAAATGATATTCGTTAGGTTCATGTAAATGAGAAAGAAATTCAATTCCTTCACTTCTTTTATTCGGTTTAATAAAATCTCTATTGAGCTTTATTAAAAATTGATGAACTCTCTCATATACTTCAAAAGCAATAGGATTGGCTAATTTATTGTTCTCAATTAAAAATGGGCAGATAAATGCCTCTAAATCTTCCCCTAAGGGAATATCTACAAAGTCTATATTTCTTTTCTTTAACTTTGTAAAGTAAGTATTGAATGTTTCCATTTCTTGTTTAATGAAATTAATAACTCTAACGTTCGTGAGTGTTAAAACCGAATTTTATTTTGGAAAAAAGAAACATTTGAAGTACATTTGTAAAACAAAAGTAGATGAGGTAATCTCACTTCTTCTTAAATAATTTTGTTAAAAAATTAGGGGTCGCAATCCAAATTAAAAACAAAATTTGATAAATTTTCCTCGGCTGTTTATTCAGCCTTTTTTTATATTTTCTTTCCCTCGATATTACTTTTTTCTTTTAGTCAAAATAAAGAACTCTGTTCCCTCAGAATTCTCTTTTTTTATATCATATATATAACTTTTATTTTTATAGTCAATCCCTCTTTTATCAAAAACATTTTTCAGATTTATATAATAATACATACCTGCTTTTGAAATTTTAAAAGCATTATTCTCGACATCAGATTTAACCATATATATACTATCATCATTGGCATCATTATTATTAAATCCAACTTTAAAAAAACAATCTTCTCTAATTCCCATAAAATCTTCGGCTCCAGAAGAAAACCCAAGCTTTCCGGTCTTGTGTATTGTTGCCTTTATAGAACCTCCAACCTTATTAGGGTCTTCAAATGAAACGAAATCTAAAACACCCATGTTAATATTTTCTACAAAAATAATAAAAATATTTTAAAAATCAAAATACATAAAAAAAATTATTAGATTGCCATCTAATTACATTCCCGTTTTCCATAAAAAAATTAACACATTCAATCTTATTACTTAATCATTTACTTAATCATTTCCTTAAAATTCATTACCCATCAATCACATCTTTTAACAATAAACCCCTCACAGAAATTCTATGAGGGGTTTAGTTTATTTAAAACCATCTTAATTCTGGCTTAGCAAAACAATATTCAGCGAAGCATCTGAAATATTAGCAGCCGCTCCGTCAGAATATATATAAAGTCTTAACTGATCATTTTTATTAAAATAAGCAATTCTTGTATAAAGCATTGTCCAGCGGTTTCCGGGATTCGTGTCCCAGATTCCTTCAGGAATATCCGAGTTAGACGTATTTACCGCCTGAAACACATTCCTACTTGCGCTTCCGTCTATCAGTCTTATACTCGATTTGATGAGATACGTTCCTGAATTAGGCACGGTATAAGTGTTGGTTGCGGGAGTCCAGATTCCTCCGCCTACATTTTTACTGACGGTTGAAAGCGGAACTGTTGTAAATGCTCCTGAATTAATTGTAGCCGCCGTAGCAGAACCGTCTCCGTTTCCTAAAGAAGCAATAAAAACCGCGGTCCCTGTTTTGGCAACTACCGACTGCCATGCAGTACCGTCAAAATAATAATATCCAACCGTCGTAATCTGTGCTGTAGCAGCTACGGTAGAACCACCTGCAACACTGGTAATGTAAAGCAAAGCTCCTACATGATTGGAATTATACCCTGTTTTTGCGTTCAGTTGGGCCAATGTTATTCTGGGAGCTCTCATTCCGTCGGCTTTAGCTACAGTAGAAGCCACTCCGTTTACATCCAGAGTCATTTGCGGGGTAACAGAATTAATCCCCACATTCTGAGCATTCATCTCGCTCAAAAATAAAATAGAAAGAATAAAAAAAATCTTTTTCACGGTCACAAAAATTAGCAGGTGCAAATATATAACATTATTACCCACCATAAATCCTTATAACTGACTAAAATAAAATTATATATGAACTTTTATTAACATTTAATTAAAATAATCTAATACAATGCAAACAACCATAATTTCAATAAATATATACAAAAGTCAACTGACTTTTGAATCAATCTGATTATTTTTGAAAAACATTACCTAAACAATGAAACCGAAAGCCATTTTCAACTGGAGCAGCGGAAAAGATTCTGCTTTAGCTTTATATAAAATTTTAAAGGAAGAAAAATTTGAAGTCACGTCTCTGCTTACAAGCATTAATAAAGAATTTCAGAGAATCTCCATGCATGGCGTTCATGTTTCGCTGTTGGAAAAACAGGCAGAAAGTTTAGGCTTTCCTCTCATTAAAATGGAACTTCCGAAAGAACCTACAATGGAAGAATACCGTGAGCTGATGAACAAAATGATGAATGATCTGAAATCTCAAGGCATTACCCATTCTGTTTTCGGGGATATTTTTTTGGAAGATTTAAAGAAATACCGCGAAGACCAGTTACGCTCCATCGGAATGGAAGGAGTCTTTCCGTTATGGAAAATCAATACAACCGACCTCATCCGTGAATTTTTAGATCTTGGCTTTAAAACCATTGTTACCTGCGTGAACGAAACCTATCTCGATAAAAGTTTTGCCGGAAGAATTATTGATGAAGACTTCATTAAAGATTTACCTGAAAATGTAGATGTATGCGGAGAAAATGGCGAATTTCATACTTTTACTTTTAACGGACCTCTTTTTAAAAATCCCGTTGAGTTTGAAATCGGAGAAATTGTAAAAAAAACATATCCAAAACCGAAATCTGATGAAAACAGCGAAGATGACGAATACGTTTTCTGGTTCTGCGATCTGATTGTAAAATAATTCCGTTTTTCTACACGGAAAGAGACTGGATTACAAACTGTACAACAAAAGTTATTCTTTGTACAGCAGCAAATACGATATTCATTACATCCCGAAACCTTATACTAAATTTTTCACCGAAAGTGATCTTGTAAAAGACATTTTTATTGTTTTTATAAAATAACGATCCTTCAATAAAAATTTATTTTAATTAAATATTTCTCATTCACCGACACATTTTTACTGTTTACCTCAAATTATTTTTTCAATGTTAACTAAAAATTAATTTTGAAATATAAATTAATTTGACAATGAAAATAGCAAAACCTTTCAGTAAAATGATGTGTTTGCTTTTATTTGTGTTTGCTGCAGTTTCCTTTGCACAGACAACAATAAAAGTTACCTATTACACGGGTTCCACACAGAACTACACGATTGAAAACAGCGGAAAACTTTACTTTTCAGGCAGCAATTTGTTGGTGAAAACCGCGAGTTCCGCTTCCGATATTTCTATCCCGACCGGTATTATCCGGAAAATTACTTTTTCGTCAGCTATTTTAGCCACTCAGGAAATCGGGATAAATAAAGACCAGATCAGGTTATACCCGAATCCTTCCGCAGAATTCATCAGAATAACATCAGACAAAAAAGAATCTTTAAAAGTGAAAATCTATTCTGCTGAAGGAAGACTTGTTCTGTCGGGAACTTATCAACCCAATGAAGACATCAATATCAGCAGCTTCAGAGAAGGCTTTTATCTGGTGCAGGTTAATAACACAACTTTAAAACTGATCAAAAAATGAGAAAGCATTTATATATAGTAATTGCGTTTATTTTGTCTTTTGGACTAAAAGCCCAAAGCAATATTGTGGCGCATAATTCGGGAAATAATATGTACGCTTCCCCTACTCCGGTTGTCGACAGTATTAAATTTGACTCAAATTATACAAAATTTCACATCAACGGAGCTTCAACAAGTTTAGACTTACCGAAAAGCATCGTTGACAGTTTAACCTTCTCTCCTACTGCGGTTAACTTAACCAAAATTTATATCATTTACAAAGGTTCGGAAAACGCAACCATTATCAATCCTTATTCTAATCAGGGGGTTAATATTACGGCAACAGGCGGAACGGTGAATATTGTTTCAACAGCAACCATCAATAATTTAGAATATAATTTACTTGGAACAAGCACAACAGGAAGTCTCACGATGAACTCTTCTCTTCCCGCAAGTTTTGTAATGAATAATTTAAATCTTACCAACGCTTCCGGACCTGCCATTAATATTACGGGCGGACAAACTCATACATTTACAATTCAGGCAGGGACAACAAATTCGTTAACAGACGGTTCTTCAAGCACAAAAAACGGGACATTACAAACCGACGGAAAAATAATTTTTACAGGAACAGGAACTTTAAGCATTAAAGGAATTAAAAAGCACGGCGTTTCCACTTCGGCAGGAATTGAAGTTCAGAACGGAAATATTACGGTAACTTCCGCCGCATCAGACGGTTTTCATTCAGAAGGTTATGTCATGAGCAGCGGAACGGTAAACATCACAGCAACCGGAGACGCAATTGATGCAGGAGATACAGCAATCTCTATTTCGGGAGGAAATGTAACCGCAACTTTAGCTTCAGCCGATGTAAAAGCGATAAAAACAGGAACTTCAACCATCGGAATTTCGGGAGGCACATTTAATTTAACTTTAACAGGTGCACAATCGAAAGCCATCAGTGCAAAAGGAAATATTACTTTCGACGGTGGAAATATTACTGCTTCACTTTCGGGAGCAGCCGTTCTTACCGCTTCAGGAAGCGGCTACGATCCTTCGTATTCCACAGCCATAAAAACCGATGCAAGCGTTATTGTAAACGGAGGAACCTTCAATCTTTCTTTAGCTTCTACGGCAAACGGAGGGAAAGGAATTTCAGCCGCTCAGAATATCACAGTCAATAATGGAAATTTAACGATTACAACGGCAGGAAACGGAGCTACTTACACCAATACAACGGGCGTTTTGGATTCCTATTCTTCTTCCGCCATTACTGCAGACGGAAATCTTCTGATTAATGCAGGTTCGGTGACGACAACAAGTTCGGGAACAGGAGGAAAAGGCTTAAAAGCAGACGGAACGATAACGATAGGAAGTTCAACGGGGAATCCTGTTTTACTGATTAAAACGACAGGAGCCAGATTTTTAGTATCCGGAACAGATTACAGTCACCCGAAAACTTTGGTTGCAACCGGAGCCGTTACAATCAACAACGGAAGCAATACGTTTAATTCTACAGATGACGGGATTCATTCGGATGCCTCGGTTACCATAAATGGCGGAACAAATACGGTTTCTGCAATTTCTTCCACTTCGGGAGTCGGTGAAGGTGTAGAAGCGCCCATCATTACTTTAGCAGGAGGAGTAAACAATATTACGGCTTCCAATGACGGAATTAATGCAACCTACGGAACGGTTGCCGGAGGAACGGAATCTAATGACAACAGCCATCTGTACATTACCGGAGGAATTAATATCGTAGCAGGAAGCGACGCGATCGACAGTAACGGAAATATCACCATTACAGGCGGAACAACTATTGTAAACGGACCGACAAGCCAGCCGGAAGAAGGAATTGATTACAACGGAACTTTTTTAATGAACGGAGGTTTTCTGATTTCTGCGGGATCGAATGCAAGTATGACTAAAGCAATGGGAGCTGCTTCCACACAGGTAAGTATGTTCCTGAAATCCAGCGCACAACTTGCAGCCACTTCTATACTGCATATTGAAAATGCTTCGGGAACGGAAATGGTAACCTTCAAGCCTAAAAACGGAGTGTATTATTTCCATTTTTCCAGTCCGAATATTGCAAACAGTACTACTTATAAGGTTTATTTTGGCGGAAGTTATACCGGCGGAAGCTATGTAGGAGGAACTTCAGGATGGGGATTATACACCGGAGGAACTTATTCTACTTCCGGAGGAACGCTTAAAAGTACCTTTACCACTTCAGCAACCAATACCGTAAATACAGTATCATTCTAATTATCATTTTAATAATTTACAACAAGCCTCTTAATGAAAATTAGGAGGCTTTTTCGTAACAGGGGCATAAAAATTGCTTCCTGAAAGAAAAACAATAAATGATTAAAAAATTACTTTTCTCTGCTCTTTGTGCTTTGATTTCTGTCAGTTTAATTTCCTGTCAAAAAGAGATTACATTTATTCCATCCGAAAAAAAAGTGGACAAACAGGCAATTGCAGACAGTACGATCATTGCTTTTGAAAAAAGTCTTCTGAAAAACCAGATCGATTCTGTTTTCAAAAAATATCAGTTTAACGGAAGTGTGGCGGTTTTCAAAGATTCGGTTGAGCTGTACAGAAAAAATCAGGGCTTTGCAGATTTTAAAGATCAGTTAAAAATGAATGACAGTACTGTTTTTGCCATCGGTTCTGTAAGCAAACAATTTACCGCTGTTTTAATTCTGCTTCAGATGGAACAGGGAAAACTGAATGTAGACGATAAAGTTTCAACGTATTTAAAGGAGTTTCAAAATAAAAATTACGAAAACATTACCATTCATCAGCTTCTGAACCATACTTCGGGACTGAATACTTTAGGCGGAAAGCTCCAGTTTAAAAGCGGAACAGATTTCTTTTATTCCAACGACGGTTTTAATACATTGGGAAAAATTGTGGAAAAAGTTTCGGGTAAATCGTATGACGAAAATGTTTTGGATTTACTTAAAACAGCCGGAATGAATCATTCTTCAACTGCGACTTCTTTTGAGGGAGAAAACTTTGCCGGAGCTTATTTAGGCAACAGAAAAAAATTCGAAAAGATCCAGAATATGCCGAAAAGACTCGCCAGTAAAGATATCGGAGTTCCTGCAGGCGGAATTTTATCCACCATTAACGATCTTCATGTGTGGAACACTGCTTTATACAGCGGAAAAATCCTCCGTCCTGAAACACTGAAAAAGTTTGAATCTAAAAGTGCAGAAAGACATCATGCGATTTTCGGGAAAATGGGTTACGGCTACGGAATTATGAGCAACATCGGAAAACCGTCGGCATTTTTCCACAGCGGTTACGTTAAAGGTTCTCCTTCATTAAATATCTTTTATCCGGAAACAAAAACTTCGGTTATTATTCTTTCCAATATCGCCGATGAGGAACAGGGAAAAGGATTTACTTTTAAACCTCACGTTGAGATCAAAAAAATTACAGATGCTCTGGAAAGCACTATTTCGGAGATGAATTCTTCAAAAGGAAATGCAATGAAGATGTAAATTATTCAGCAGAAAGATTCAGGAACTCTTTCATTTTTTCTAATGATTTTTTATGTTCAAAAAAATTAATCATCACGAAAATAATCATCACCTGAACAATAAAAGGAAGGATTAAGGTGATCAGAACATAAACAATTTCATCGTGGTTATGTTCTCTGAAATACAGATACGGATAATTTCCTTCTTTAGAAACGATCTGTCCCATAATTCCGATCATGGAAATAGTGACTGCCGCATTCTGCTGATACATGGTATAATATAATTTACCTTTGTATTTGTAATCAGACTTAATGTATTTAAGCATTTTGTAATGCAGAGCCCTGATCGCGACAGGAAACAGAATAAACAACCCGTTCTGTATTTGGAAAAATAAAGAATAGGTTTCGGCATCCTTCATCAGAAAAACAGATGCAAAATTCACCGCAGCTGAAACCAACCCCAATAACAAGGATTTTTTGAAAATACTGAAATACCTTTCTTTTACGATTTTCTTCACAATTACTGGAATCTCTTCTGAAAAAAATGCGGAATACGTTGTACGTTTAAACTCACTTTCCCACAATTTCCGGGTTTTATGAAAAGCATCCTGAAAATTTAAATTTTCTTCCGTCTGAATATCTGCAACCTGGGAAATCATGTGATCTTTCACTTCCAGCAAAATATCCAGAGGAAGCTTATGAAGCATAAGATAATCTGTAATTTCCTGTTCCTGTTCTTTTGAAAACATCTTATTTATTTTAAATCTTCAACTGATTAAATCGTTAAAAAATTATTCATCTTCGTCATTGTCTTTTTATGTTCGAAAAAATTAATCAGCACGAAGATCACAGTGGTATGCAGTATATAAGGTATGATTAGAGCAATCAGCAATGAAAATACCGATACAGGATCATCTGTTCTGAAAAACCGGAAAACATATTTATCCTCCCGCAGAATAAGCTGAAAGGAGATATTAAGCGTCAAAACAAAAAGTCCCAGATTCTGCTGATAGATCGTAAAGAAAGATTTTCCCTGATATTTAAAATCTTTTTTTACATATTTTCTCAAATTTTTATTAAACAGCCATAATAAAAAAGGAACCATTACAAAAAGTGAATTATACAGCCTGAAAAGATCACTGTAAGTTTCCTGATCGGTTGAAAAATAGATCAAAAGGAGATTTACTGTAAAAGAAGCCAGCCCGAAAATCAACGATTTTTTAAAAATGCTGCGATACTTTACCTTCGCAATTCTCTTTACAATAACCGGAATCTGTTCTTGGTAAAAAATAGAGTAACGCGTCATTTTAAATTCACTTCCCCATAACTTTTTCGTTTTAAGAAAAGCTTCATCGAAACCCACATTTTCCTCCATCTGAATATCGGCAATCTGAGAGATCATATGATCTTTCACCTCAACTAAAATATCCAGAGGAAGCCTGTGAAAAATAAGATAATCCGTAATTTCCTGTTCGTGTTTTTCAGTTATCATGTTATCTAAGAGTAAAGTTTTTTATAATTTAATTTTTTAATATTTTCCTTTAATGAAAAATAGGAGAACAAATAAAGTGTGAGAAATAAAACTCCGGCAATCATGCTTTTTGCAAAAACATATCCCGTAATTTCTGTATGAGAATGATTATTTACAAAATCATAAATCATGTTGTTTGAATTCTTTGGTAAATCAATCAGATTATCAGCAACAACCGTAAGAAAAAATACAAAAAGCGGATGTACAAAATTGTTTAACACTATATTTTTCTGAAAGTTTATTTTTTCCAGACGCTTCTGACTGATATACATTCCTACAATAATAAATGGCGAAATAAAAAATACGGCTTTTACAATTTTATGAATTCCCAGATATACATATCTGTTTGTAAAAAATGCCAAAATGATTTCAGAACCAATAAAAGCCAGAGCAAATAAAAGAGATTTCAGAAACAGGTTTTTATTAGATGCCTTATCAATTTCATAAGCGAGCCTGGTAATTTTCTGACCCGAGAATATATTCTTTCTTACCATCACCATATCTTTACTCCAGCTCATTTTCATCCTTTCAAAAGCTTCTTCAAAAGCTAAATTTTCATCGTTCTGGATATCAAGAATTCCGGAAATCATGTGATCCTTGATCTCATTTAAAAGTTTTCCAGAAATCTTCTTTTTCAACAAATATTTTTCGATTTCTCTTTCCTGAAAGAAGGTTATCATATATTAAAAATCGTATTGAGGTTAAATAAATAATTTTTCATTTCTGCTTCCTGTTCTGCCTGCTGCTTTTTCCCTTTTTCGGTCAGAAGATAGTATTTCCGGTCTCTTCCGTTGATCTTCTGGATTTCAGACAAAATCATTCCTTCCGCTTCCAGCTTATGCAAAAGCGGATACAGCGCACCTTCCGTCATTTCCAGTTCGCCCTGCGTAAGTTCTTTGGCGCGCTGCGTGATCTGGTATCCATACATCTTTACTTCCTTGGCAAGAAGCTTCAGGATGATGTTTTGGAGGGTTCCTTTATACAGACTGTTCTTTTTCAATATCTCATCTTTTATACCTAGCAAATCTATACATAATTTTCTTATGCATCATAATTAATTTTAAAATTCTTAATTTCAATCAATGAAAAAGATGTATTTCATCGCCATTTATCCGCCACAAAAAATTATTGAAGAAGTAAAAATATTCAAACAGGACTTTGCATTAAATTTTGACAATTCCAAAGCTCTGAAAAATGAAGCGCACATTACTTTGTTTCCGCCGTTTTCCAGAGAGGTCACATTAGAAAATGACATTCTGAAAGCTTTCCAGAAGATTGATACTGCTGTTTCTCCTTTTGAAATTGAACTGAATGGTTTCGGAAGTTTTGCCCACCCTAAAGATCCTGTGGTTTTTGTGAAACCTGAAAACAACGAACAACTCAATGATCTTTATCTTCGGATGAAGGAAATATTCAACTTTATCAATTATTCTTTCCACCCTCATGTAACGGTGGGTTTTCGAAATCTGACTTGGGAAAACTATCTGAAAGCATGGGAGAAATATCAAGAAAAAGAATACAAAACTAAATTCTTAGCTGATAAAATCACTTTGCTTCGACATGATGAAAACTGGATTCCTATTGCAGAAAAGAAAATGGGACTGCTGTAAAATATGATTCAAAAAATTTCATTCTTAAAAGTCTGAAAGTTCATATCTTTGAAGCAATGATTGCAGAGAAGATTATTTTAGGAATCGACCCGGGAACAACCGTGATGGGTTTTGGGATTATTTCCATAAAAAAAGGAAAAATGGAAATGATTTCCATCCATGAATTATTGCTGAAAAAGTATCCGAACCACGAAACCAAGCTTAAATATATTTTTGATAAAACTTTGGCGCTGATTGACGAATTTCATCCTGATGAGGTTGCTCTCGAAGCTCCTTTCTACGGAAAAAATGTTCAGAGTATGCTGAAATTAGGCCGCGCGCAAGGCGTTGCGATGGCGGCAAGTCTTCACAGAAACATCCCGATTACAGAATATTCTCCGAAAAAAATAAAAATGGCGATCACCGGAAACGGAAATGCCAGTAAAGAACAGGTTGCAGGAATGCTCCAAAGTCTTTTAAATCTGAAAGAATTTCCCACAAAATATCTCGATGCCTCCGATGGATTGGCAGTTGCGGTATGTCATCATTTTAATTCAGGAACGATTGCAGATACAAAATCTTACACCGGCTGGGAAAGCTTTTTAAAACAAAATCCGGATCGGCTGAAATAAAAATCACTCACAGATAAATATTTTGTGAGTGATTGAATGGTTTACTTTGTTTTGTATTCTTCGGGGGTAATTTTAAAATCGGCGGTCGGTTTTCCGTTTTTATCATAGTAACTATATACCATGGTAACATCATTATCCCTAAACTCTTTAATCTCCGGCGAAGTTTTAATAACTCTTAAAGCTCCTTCTTTTGCATTGTTTTTAAAAACTTGAATTTCTTCAGGACTTACACTTTCTTTTACATCGTCGGTTAGGGTATAATTATATTTAAAAATTTTCCCAGGCTGTACGGAAACGCTGTCGAGACGCACTCCGTCGGCAAGATTCTGCGGTGTCGTTTTGTTGATGTTTGCGGCAACTTCTTTCAGATCATCATCTATCGATTTTTCTTTGGTACAGGAAGTAAGCGCAAACGAAGCCATTGCCAGAGAAAGGCAGATTACATTTTTCATATTTTGATATTTAGTGATTATACATAAAGATAAGAATATTTTATTTAATAAATTTAATTGATTGATTTACAGTAAAATAATAAAACAAACCTATATACTTGGTAAAACATAATACTATCTTTTACATTGGTATGATTTTTAGTAGTACATTTGTATAAATTTTTCTATCATGAAAAACAACCAACAAACTATAAATCAGGTGAATCATAAAATAAACTGGTTCCAAAAGTTTCTGATGGTCTGTTCCGGAGGAAACATTCATATTCTGAGAAAAACTCCGAGCGAATGGAATAAATTCGCGGGAATCGGAGGAATTGTACTATTTACCGCTGTATTTGCAACGCTTTCCGCAGGTTACGCAATGTATACGGTTTTCGATGATATCTGGACAGCAATTGGCTTCGGTGTTTTATGGGGTTTAATGATTTTTAATCTGGACCGATACATCGTTTCTTCCATCAAAAAAACAGGAACATGGTGGAATCAGATTTTAATGGCAATTCCCAGATTAATTCTGGCGACTTTTTTAGGAATTATTATATCTAAACCTCTTGAACTTAAAATTTTTGAAAAGGAAGTAAACAAACAACTGAATACAATCATTCAGAGAAATAAAAAACAGCTTCAGGGCGAGATGAACGGAAGAATCCTTCAGCAAAGCGGACCTTTTGAGACTGAAAAGAAACAAATCTCCGATAAAATCGCCAACTATCAAAAATCTTATGATTCCGCTTCTGTAGAGCTTGAAAAAGAAATTTTAGGAAAGCAATCCGGATTAACAAGCGGGAAAGAAGGTTTCGGTCCCAATGCAAAACGAAAGCAGGAACTGAAGGAGCAGAGAAGACAGGATCTGGAAAATTACCAGAAACAGGTTGCTCCCAGACTTGAATATTTAGATAAAGAAATTTCTAAAGTATATACCAATTTAGAAACAGAGAGAAAATCTACCGAGACTTTTGAAGATAAATTCAATGGTTTTGCAGCAAGATTACAGGCTTTGGACGAACTGGGAAAAAACTCCGCCATTATCGGTTTAGCTGCCGCTTTTATTATGGGACTTTTTATATGTCTTGAAATTTCTCCGGTTTTGGTAAAACTAATTTCCCACGTCGGACCTTACGATTATCTTTTAGAAAAAACAGAAAATGATTTCAGATTATATTCAAAAGAAAAAGTGGAAAAAGGCAATGCCCTGACAGATTTCAGGATCGATGATTTTAAAAATAATTTAAATAAATAATTAAATATCAATTAAAATATTTCAACCTTTCAGCAAAGTCTGAAAGGTTTTGTTATTTATAATTAAAATATACAGAATAATAGTTAACTTTACAACACCTAATTAAAACTAATTTATTCGTCATGAAAAAACTTGTATTCGGATGTACTCTGCTATTGAGCATTGCATCTACTTCTGTTTTAAAAGCACAAGCTTCAGAGCCTTTCCTAGGACAAATCGCATTCGTACCTTACAATTTCGTTCCAAAAAACTGGGCTGCCTGTAACGGACAACTTTTACCAATTGCGCAAAATCAGGCTCTTTTTGCACTGTTAGGAACCACTTATGGTGGTAACGGAACTACAACATTCGCTTTACCAGATATGAGGGGAAGAGTTCTGGTACACGAAGGACAAGCTCCGGGAGGACCTACCAACTACACGATGGGACAAATCGGGGGAACAGAATCTGTAACACTTCAGGTAACACAAATGCCGCCTCACTCGCATACAGTAAATGCTGTAACCGCTGAAGGAAATCAAAATTCGCCTACGGGTAATCTCCCTGCAGATACAAAAGGATTAGATAAAGAATATTCTGATGCTGCTGCAAATACAACCATGAAATCGACCATGGTAAACCAGACAGGAGGAGGACAGCCACACGAAAACAGACCCCCTTTCGTAACTTTGAAATGTATTATTTCCTTACAAGGTATTTTCCCGACACAATTTTAAAATATTATGAAAAAACTTTACCTGTTATCTCTGGCTTTAGGCAGTTCTGCCTTTGCACAGACGATCACCTTTAACGGTTGTCATAATATATTTGATAATCAGAATTTTGTTTTTACAAAAACGGGAGTAGACGCCTTTAATAAAGGGATATATATTACAACACCTTTAGACGGACAACCTTGTGGCGGCTTAGGAACCTGCGAATTTAAAATTCAGTGGAATAATACATTAAGCAGATGGGAATTCCTTGCTGATGAAGGATACGGAACTTTTTCAAGCCCAAACTTAATCTACTATAATTCTACGGGTAACAATAATTTCGTACAAAATCCACCATCAATTACTTTTGGAACCTGGGTTGAGAATACATCATTTACATCACAAGCCGGAGGTTGCGGAGGAAATCTTACGACTTCCAATGCGACCATGACGGGAGATCTGCACAGTACATCTCTTGCAGCTTCAGATGTCAGAAACAATGATTCTAAAATTCAGATCTTCCCCAATCCGGTTGCTGAGATCATTAAAATTTCAGGGATAAAAGACGGAAAATCTGTTCAGATCTATAATATGGCCGGACAAATTGTAAAATCTGAAGAATTTAATGAAAAAGTAAACGTTTCTGAACTAAGCGCAGGAATCTATCTTTTGAAAATTAATACTAAAAATTTCCAGACTCACGAATTTAAGTTTGTGAAGAAATAAAAATTTTATTATATGTGATAAACCTTCGCCAAAAGCGGAGGTTTTTTTATAATCAGGACAAAAACCAAATAAAAAAGCTACCTCAACAGTGCTGAGATAGCTTTTAAAATATATTTAATTTATTATAAAGAGTAATTCGGAGCTTCCTGCGTGATGATGACATCGTGCGGGTGAGATTCTTTCAATCCGCTTCCTGTGATCATTACCATCTTGGTATCGTTTTGTAACGCTTCAATATCTTTAGCACCGCAATATCCCATTCCTGCTCTCAGACCTCCTGTTAACTGGAAAATTACTTCTTCCAGAGATCCTTTGCTTGGAACTCTTCCTTCGATTCCTTCCGGAACGAATTTCTTAGCTTCGCTCTGGAAATATCTTTCTTTTCCGCCTCTCTTCATCGCAGAAAGACTTCCCATTCCCTGATAAGTCTTGAATTTTCTACCCTGGAAAATGATTTCTTCACCCGGAGCTTCATCAGTTCCTGCCAAAAGCGAACCTAACATTACGGCTCCTGCTCCACTGGCAATCGCTTTTACGATATCTCCGGAAAGCTTGATTCCACCGTCTGCAATTACAGCTACGTTCTTTGTTTTCGCATATTCGTAAACATTGTAAATTGCGGATAACTGAGGGACTCCAACTCCTGCAACCACTCTCGTTGTACAGATTGAACCGGGACCAACTCCCACTTTCAGAACATTTGCTCCGGCTTCGATCAGATCTTTAGCCGCTTCAGCCGTTACGATATTTCCTCCAACGATATCCAGATCAGGATATGCCTGTCTTATTTCTTTAATTTTATTTAAGACTCCGATGGAATGTCCATGAGCAGAATCGATTCCAATGATATCAACGCCTGCTTTTACAAGCGCCTCGATTCTTTCCAGTGTATCTTCTCCTACTCCAACTCCCGCTCCAACGATTAATCTTCCGCTCTGATCTTTGTTCGCGTTTGGATATTCTAACTGATTGTCGATATCTTTAATGGTAATTAATCCTACCAGTTTATTTTCAGCATCTACGATCGGAAGCTTTTCCACTCTGTTTTTAAGAAGGATCTCTTTCGCTTTCTCCAGATTGGTATTTTTATCAGAAGTAATCAGCTTTTCTTTCGTCATGATCTCTTCCACCTTCATGTCAAGATTTTCCTGATATTTTACATCTCTGTTGGTAATGATCCCGATTAAAGTATTTTCGGCATCTACTACAGGAAGTCCCGAAATTTTATATTTCGCCATTGTTTCTTTAGCCTGAGCCAAAGTATGATCTTTTGAAAGCGTAACAGGATCTGAAATCATTCCGTTTTCCGAACGCTTTACACGATTAACCTGTGCAGCCTGTTCAGCAATTGTCATGTTTTTATGAATAAATCCTAAACCGCCGACTCTTGCCAGTGCAATTGCCAGTTCAGCTTCTGTAACGGTATCCATTGCAGCAGAAACAATCGGAACATTAAGCGTAATTTTGTCGGTAAGTCTTGATTTTAAAGAAACCTGATTAGGTAAAACTTCTGAATAAGAAGGGACTAGAAGCACGTCATCGAAAGTGATGGCTGTCTCTACAATTTTGTTATGAATAGACATCTTTACTTTCTTGCAAAATTAAGGTATTTTACCGAAATACGAAAATCGATTTTCATAGTTTAAATAAAACTTAATAATCAATAACTTAAATCAAAAAACCGCTCCTTTTTGCGGAACGGTAGTTTGTATAAAAAAACAATTTAGTGATATGATTTGAATATGAAGCGCTATTTATCGGATGCCGATGAAATCATTTTTGAAATATCATTGGCTGTAAAATTTCCCCGAACATCCACAAAAACCAACTCTTTATCTGAATTTACCGTAATCAGCATATTTTTAATAACATCATCTTTCTGTTTCACCCGGATATTTACATTTTCTCCGTCATGTTTTATGGTTGCCCATTCTTCATAATTATTGTTATTTAAATAATTCGCAAAATCATTCAGCATCGATTTATCTCCGTTTTCTACAGTTAAAACTTTAATTTTTGAAACTTTCCGGATCAGCCGGATCACCTCTTCATTATCTTCACCGTCTTCTCTTAATGCTTTTTTAATAACAGGCTTTGCTAAAAACATCGGAACATTGATGGTGGTAAATTTTGCTCCTTTAAAATCGTTCCCGGAATCTGAAAAGTAAGCCATTTTACCGGCTCCCGAAGAAACTATACAGGATTGTAACATGAACATCGCACAGGCGATAAGAAAAAGGTGTTTTAATATTTTCATGGCAATTTGGATTTAAATTAAATTTTTAGTTAATGGGTTTTAAACTTCCGCCGGACATTTTGCTGATGTCTGAAGTAATTTCAGGATTTCCTCTGTATCTGATGGCTCCGCCAGATGAAGCCTTCGCTTTTAATTTATCTACCGCATTTACAGAAAGGTTAGATCCTGAAGTAGATTCCGCTTCCACCTGATTTGCCTGAAATGCTTCGCCTTTACAAACCGCACCGCTGCTGACATCAAAAGCGGCTGTTTCTGCTTCACCTTGAATACTTGTATCTGAACCGCTTGATCCTTTAAATACTAAGCTTCTGGAATTTACCTCTACTTTTACGCTTGTTCCTGAAGACGCTTCCAATAAAGCATTATTCGAAATATTGAATTTACCTTTCACTACAGAACCTGAAGATGCATCAATGGTAAGGTTATTTTCTTTTACAGAATTAATCGTGGTGAAAGTTGCTCCCGAAGACGCTTTAATGTTATCCATTCTTGGCGAAGAAACGTTGACACTGATGTTTTTAAATTTTAAATTTTTCTGTCCTTTGTTATCAACATACACTTTCAGAACCCCGTTGTCAACTTTTGTAACAATGTACTGAAGCTTATCGGCATCGGCAATTACCTTTACATTGGTCGGACTTTCCTGCTTGAACACCAGATTAACACCTGTGCTCACCTGAATTCCTGAGAATTCGCCTACATTTCTGGATTCGCCATTCAGATAAGAAGAGGTATTTTCCGAAGTGAGGTTATTTCTGGTATTGGTAACCGGATTTGTTTTTGTTTCTGTAGAATTGATTATTTTATTGATATCATTCATCGAAAGTTTTCCGTCCAGTTTTACAAGGATATTTTCCTCTCCTCCGCTATCGATGCTCAATAGCAAATCATCCAAAATTCCGTTTTTCTCTTCTGCTGAAAGAAATTTTATTTTAGCTCCGTTACTGTTCATCGTCATGATTTCACTGTACTTAAGATTGCTTAAATAAGAAGAAATGTCTTTGTTGATTTGCGACAGTTTCTGTCCTTTCGCAGAACTTCCGTCCTGTGGTTTTTCGGCAATGAATACTTTCAGTCCGTTAATTTTGGATAATAACGGTTTTATCTGATCCAGTTCAGCATCTCCCAAGTCCAGATTGCTCAGCATTCCGAACATCGGTTTGGCAATTTTAATGGAGGTTACTCCCTCTACTTCCTGATATTTATCAAAAAGCTGATCTAACTTATCTTTTTCCTGCCCGTAAATATTAAAGAAATGGGAAAAAGCGAGTGCGAATATTATGAATACTTTTTTCATGAGTCAATTTTTTATTTTGGATTATTAGTGCCTGATCAGGTGCATAATCTTTTAAGGTTAATTAATAATCGTCATCCACGACGGTTGGTTTTGCTAATTTTTCACTAACGTTATTTGCAAATATTTGAAATGAATACTTAGTCACATTAATTGCTTCTTCTACATTTTCGATTCTTTTTCCGTTAACGATAACGTAAGAATCTTTATATCCTGTAGAATCTGAAGCTTTAGAGGAGTTATATACATACTTCGGCTTTCTTTCTTTCTTCAGCCTTCCTCTTTTCGGTAAAATTTCATCCAGATAATCTTTCTCGGCAACCGGATTTTCATGAAAAACTGAATCTTTTTTCGCTCCGGAAACTGAATCATTCGGAAGGTTTACCGCTACCTGTTCCGTATGTTCACTGTTTTCTTCGATGAAATTATCTTTTTGCTTCTTTATCTGGTTTTCAACCAGCTGAGCCTGATTTTCCACATTTGAATTGTGAGTATAATTAAAAATAAGACCAACACTCAACAGCAAAACTACGCTTGCAGCCATCCAGAACCATTTCGGGAACGATGGTTTTGTTTTCGTATCAATAGGGACGATCGGCGTTATATTTTCCTGAACCTCATCATTTTTTTCTTCCGTTTTTTTCAGAAAATCATTAAAATCCCAGTTCATTTTTTCTTCCTTTAAATTCTGGAAGATTTCGTCGTATTTATCTTGAAATTTGTCGTTGCTCATAACTCATCAATTGTGAAATTTGTTCTTTTACTTTTTGTCTTGCCCGCATCAGATTCACTCTTACTGCGTTTTCCTCCATTTCCAGCATTTCGCCGATTTCCGAGACTTCATATTCTTCTACATCTTTCAAATGGATTACCATTTTCTGTTTCTCCGGAAGCTGATTAATGAAACCAATGATGTGTTCCTTTAAATTATTGACTTCCATACTGTAAAGTTCGGAACGGTGAAGCTGCATATCTGCAAATCCCAGCTTTACATCGTGATGCTTCAGTCTGTTTAGGCACTCGTTCCGGACCGATTTCAGAGCATAGGATTTTAAATTCCCAAACTGCTCCAGTTCTTCTTTCTTCTGCCAGAATTTAATCATAAGATCCTGCACCACGTCTTCTGCTTCATCACTGCTCATGACAAACCTTTTCGCAAAGCGATACATCTCATCTTTGAGAATGAATACCGTACTTCTGAAAGTTTCTTGGGTCATAAGTTTTGTTTCTATAAGTAAGACAACCGGATTTTACATTTCATTACATTAAAAATAAAAAAACTTCAAAAAAATTTGAAGTTTCTATTTTTTATCGAGAAGCTGTTTGAGAAATGCGATCTCCGCATCTTTATCTTTAAGCCTTTGCTCATACTGTTCTATTAACTTTTCAGAAGATGTAATTGGAGCGTAGTTTTGTGCTACAGCAATTTCATTATTTGTTTGATTTACTGTAATACTATCACCACTTAAAAAATCAAGAACACTAACATCCAAAGTTTTTGCAATATTTTCAACCTGATGAAAGTCCGGTTTACTTTTATCGTTCTCAAAATTAGAATATGTTTTTTGGGAAACATTTAGAACTTCTGCAAGATATTCCTGTGAAAAGTTTTTGTTAATTCTTGCTTTTTTTAGTTTTTCACCTAAAGTCATAATATAAAAGTATTTACTTCAAAAGTACATAAAATTTTTCTTTAGAAAAATAATACGGATATCAGTAATATTTTACTGTATTTTCTCAACATTTTTGTCACACCTTTGTAGAGTTATAAAAAAAATATTATCTTTAATTTACAAAACAACAAATGCTTACGACAAAAAAACTAATTTCATGGCTTACATTTATTACCATTTTCACCTTGAGTATACAATCGTGTATACATGATGACATTTACTCTTCTTCCGATCCTACATCTGAAGAATACCATTCTAAAAGTCTTTGGAAAGAAGATGAAATCTACATCAAAAATATTATTAAAATCTACGGTGAGCATGAAAATGAGATCAGGAAAGAGCATGGAATTCCATTATGGGATTATGCAATGACGTTGGATAAATTTAATGAAAGCTATCTTGTAGTGCCTATACGCGAAAACGGAAAAATATCGAAAGTTCTGGAAGTTCCCAGATTTGGAAGGAAAGTATATTTCAGATATTCTAATGATGTAGAAAAGGTTGCACTTTTTAATCAGCTGATGATCGACAGACCCAAAAAGCCTCTTCCTGCAAATTCTGCCAACGGGACATCTAAGATTGTATGTGTGGTAAAAACGTTTTCTATGTGGTATCCGGATAGTGAGAGCAATCCTAACGGAAGCGGACACTGGGTAACTTCTTCTTACACCATCTGTATAGATCTTACCATTGATACTTTTGAGAATCCGGATGATGGAAGCGGGAACGGTGGTTATGATTATCCGCCATCATTTGGAGGTGATAGTGGGATCACAGATTCAACTGCTATATTACAAAATCAAGATATTACAATTGACCAACTACAAAATTACCCATGTGCACATAGTATCGCCCAACAGTTACCAAATTTAAATAACAGTATTGCTTCGAATATGAGACAAATATTTCAAAATAATACAAAATATAATATTACCTTTAAGGCAAAGAGTGGATTAGGGGCTACTGACGGAGAAACCTTTGCAACATATAGCACAGAATTTGATACTTTCAATGCCGTTATTAATCTAAATGATGAAGTATTACTATATGCAACAAAAGAATATATATTGGTTACTATGTATCATGAAGTTCTTCATGCCTTTTTAAAATATCAATTATACAAATTAGGAAATACAGAATTTCAAGCACAATATCCCGGTGTAACCGTTGGATATGATTATGCACCAAATGGAACTATTACCAATACATTTACTTTCATTGAAGGACACGCACAATTAGTTCCATTTTTAACAACACTACAAAATATCGTTTCACAATACAATCCTAATCTCCCCAATAATGTAATCACGGCTATATCAAGAGCTGGTATAACAACATTAACTCCGGAACAAGTACAACTAAACAACAACGAAAGGAATACACTATTAGGAAACAATTTAGGAACAAAATGTCCATAAATTAAAATTATGAAAGTAATACTATCAATAACATTATTAATATCAAATCTATTTCTTGCACAGGAGTATTTTTTATTAGATGATCTAAAAACAGATTTTAAGATAAATGAATATACTTTAGATACTAAAGATCTTTATAATATTCAAAAAGACATCAATGTTTTTAACATATTTATTTCTAAAGAAAACATATTGTTATTATCTGTAATACCAGATCTTGATGAAAAGATTCTTCCTAGAATGGACGAAAGAGGCAATAACTGGATGATTATTAATTACGATAAAATAAAAGATAAAGTATTTTCCAAAGAAAAAATACTTAGTATGTTAAGTGATTGGAAAATGAATAATACTCCAGAAAAAAAGACTTTTCAATATAAACTTATTAAAAAAGAAAATGGCAGCTATTATGTATCTAAGAAATGTTTAACAGAATTTTTTAGTATTGCAAATCTAGAAGCACCTCTTGTTTCTACATATGGTACGATTAATACTAGCGAAAAAAAGGTAACTATTCAACAGATGGAAAAAAGTTTCAAGAAACAAATTCCCAGTCAAAAATTTATCATGGATCCTCGCGATGCTGATCTCAGCAAAAACATTGATACTCCATACAGTTTCAGAAACTATTTATCTAAAGAACTACTTATAAAAGGAAAGAAGGCCTATCAGTTTTGGACTTTTGATGGATGGTGGATGCAAGACGGATATGATGAACATCGTGGCATTGACAGATTTTTATATATTCCAGATAAGGGAATTGTTGGAGGATCATTTGATTTTTATTTTAAATTAAAACCCAAAAATTCATCTAACAAATATTATACCGCAACAAATGAATTATTATGGAATAATATCATCAACGAAAAAATAATGATCGCAAAAGAATTAAAATAATTAAAAAACCTCTGGAAATCCTGAGGTTTTATTTTTCAATACGCATCAAAAATATGTTTAAAAATAGCCTTATCCTCATCCGTTAAAGGCACTTTTCTTCTTGCCATTGCCCGTTCTGCCACTTCGTAGGCTTTGTCTAATTTAAATTTCTCATCGCCTTTAAAACCGCCCCACGAAAAACTTTCCACCAGATTCGGAGGAAAACCTTCTTTGAAAATATTGGAAGCAACACCTACAACTGTTCCTGTATTTAGTTGCGTGTTGATGGCTGTTTTAGAATGGTCTCCCATAATTAAACCTGCAAACTGCAATCCTGTATCTTCAAAAGATTTGGTTCTGTAGTTCCACAATTTTACAGAAGCGTAATTATTTTTAAGATTGGAAGAATTGGTATCTGCTCCCAGATTACACCATTCTCCGATCACCGAATTTCCTACAAAACCGTCATGCCCTTTATTAGAATAGCCAAAAATGATGATATTATTCACTTCTCCGCCCACTTTGCAATGAGGACCAATTGTTGTTGCTCCGTAAATCTTCGCGCCTAAATTAAACTTAGACTCTTCACACAGCACAATCGGACCACGAAGATTACAGCCTTCCATTATCTCAGCATTTTTCCCGATATAGATTTTGCCTGTTTTTGTATTGATGGTCGAAAATTCAATTTGTGCTCCTTCTTCTATAAACAGATCTTCTTTATTTCCCAAAAATCCATTGGTTGAAGAAAGTTCCTGAGAAACTCTGCCTTTCGTAAGCAATGCAAAATCGAAATCTATAGCTTCTTTATTATAGGTAAAAAGATCAGTCGGTTTTTTAAAGAAAATAAGCTCTTCTTTAATGTCCGTCATTTTCTCAATCTGATGCAGAGAGAAACCATCCATATTGATTTTTGCAGCGACTAACTCATCTTCATACACCAATGCTTCTCCCTGTTTCAGGTCTTTGATCTGCTGAATAACATTTTCTGTCGGTAAAAAATTCGTCACCAGAAAAAGACTTTCTTTTTTTGCAGGCTCAGGAAATTTTCCCTGCAGATACATCTCCGTAAAGAAAGAAATCTCGGTGTTTTCTAAAATTTTCTGCCATCTTTCGGAGAAAGTAAGAATTCCGCATCGCATTTCTGCAACGGGACGCGTAAAAGTAAGCGGAAGAAAATCTTCCCAGTATTGTGCATCTGAAAATACTAATTGCATCGTTCAGTTTTTAGTTTAAAATTCAATGTTTAACGTCTAAACAAAAATACAACAAAAAAGTCCTCCGGAAACCGAAAGACTTTTAAATATTGTGATCACAAAAAATTACTTAGCGAATTTTTTGTATTTGTTCATGAACTTATCAACTCTACCTGCAGTGTCAACTAGCTTCACTTTACCAGTGTAGAAAGGGTGAGAAGTTGAAGAGATTTCCATTTTAATCAATGGGTATTCTTGTCCTTCGTACTCGATAGTATCTTTTGTTTCTGCAGTAGACTTGCAAAGAAACACCTCGTCGTTACTCATATCTTTGAAAACAACAAGTCTATAATTTTCTGGGTGGATTCCGTTTTTCATAATACAATTTTTAAAAAATTAAAGTTTGCTTTCGAAATAGTAATGGATATTTCTCTGCTAATTTTAGGGTGCAAAAATACAATAATTTTTTAAAATTACAAATAGACGATCAATATTTTTTTCTTCATAAGAAATTCAAAGTATTTTCGTTAAATTTGAAATCTATTTAAACTTTAATTTCGATGAAATTCAAATTATTACTGGCTTTTTCTTTCTGGATGCTTGTTATGGCTGTATCTTGTAATAAGGACGACATCAGTTTCGATGCTCCTTCGCAGGAATTAAGCTTTTCCAAAGACACGGTTTTCTGCGATACGGTTTATCATCAGGTTCGTTCAGAAACGTATGCGGTAAAAGTATATAATAATGAAGACAAAGACATTCTGATCCCTCGGATTCATCTGCAAAAAGGGGCAACCTCTTTGTATAAGATCAATGTGGATGGGAAACCCGGATATGATTTTAAAGATGTACCGTTGAGAAAAAAAGACAGTCTGTATATTTTCGTTGAAATTGCACCGGAAGCAACCGGTCCTGAAGCGATTGCCGAAGATAAAATATTATTCCAGAGCCCAGTCGGACAACAACAGGTTGTATTGTTCTCCGTGGTTCAGGATGCGGAATTTTTTATAAAAACACCTACGAATCCGAATATTATTACCTCAGATGCAACATGGAATAACAATAAGGCTAAAATTATCTACGGAGATTTAACGATTGACCAGAATGTTATTCTGAATATTCAGCAGGGTACAAAAGTGTATTTCCACAAAAACAGCGGAATGAAAGTGCTTTCGGGAGCCACACTGAACATCAACGGTACTTTAGCCAACAATGTTACGCTTCGCGGAGACAGAAATGATCCTGCATACGATACGATTCCTAAAAACTGGAATTCTATTAAAATGGAAGCCGGTTCTACCCTGAATATGAATTATGCAAGACTTTTCGGAGGAACAAAAGGTCTTGAAATGAAACAGACCAATGCCAATATCAGCAATTCTTTTATCCACACCTTTCAGGAATATGGGATTTATGCCGTTGCTTCTACCATTACTGCAAAAAATCTTGTGATGAATAATTGCGGAGAATCTGCGGTAGGAATTTTCAAAGGAGGAACGCATAACTTTACTCACTGTACGATTGCCAATTATTCGGATCTTCTGCATTCTTATAACCGAAACGGAATTTTAGCCGCTAATGAATGGACGAATGCATCCGGAGTAAAAGAATACGGAGCACTGATCTTTAATTTAAGAAACAGCATCGTGTATTCCGACCGTGACAATTCGGTTAATTTTGAGCAGACCCCGCCAAACTTATTTAATTTTACCATTCAGAACTGTCTCATTAAATACTCAGGAACTTCGGAAGCCGGTTTTGATTTCAATACAAGTCCGGGAGTTATTCAGTCACTTAAAAATTTGGATCCGCTGTTTGTTAATTATTTCGCAGCCCAGATGAATCTGAGAGTAAAACAGAATTCTCCGGCAATCGGAAAAGGAAGTACAACTGTTGCGGCAACCGTTCCAACCGATATCGCAAATATATCGAGAACTTCAAATCCTACAGTGGGTGCTTATCAATACTTTTAAAAAATGGATCTAAATATTGTAAATATCGGAGCTTTTGCCGTTTTGATTATTGTGTATATCACGGTAAGAAAACTTCTGAAAAAATTTGCAGATTTTACCGAGAATATCGGAAATTCCGCCTATCATGAAGAAGAAATAAAAACACTGGAAGCGAAAATAATTGTATTAGAGGAAAAAATCAATAACAAACCATAAATGGAAATTACACATCTGCAGCAACAAGTTGACGAATGGATTAAGACCATTGGCGTTCGTTATTTCAATGAACTGACCAATATGGCAATGTTGACGGAAGAAGTAGGCGAAGTGGCGAGAATCATCGCCAGAAGATATGGAGAACAAAGCGAGAAGGAAAGCGACAAAAGCAAAGATTTAGGCGAGGAATTGGCAGATGTTCTGTTTGTAACGTTATGTTTGGCCAATCAGACCGGAGTTAATCTGCAGGAAGCTTTTGACAGAAAAATGAAGATCAAGACGGATCGCGATAAAGACCGCCATCAGAATAATGAAAAATTAAAATAGCTGGATGCCGGAAGTTGGATGCCGGAAGTTTTTAAACTAAACTTTTCATCTCCATCTTCCAGCTTCGAGCTTCCAACTTAGACGAACAATGAAGAAGCTAGAAAAATCAAAACTACAGGAAAACAAAACCATACAAATCAGCGGTTCGAAAAGTATTTCGAATCGTTTGTTGATTTTAGAAAGTCTGTTTAAAAATATAGAAATCGGGAATTTGTCGAATTCTCAGGACACGCAGTTACTGAAAAAAGCTCTGTCTGAAGATTCGGAGATCGTGGATATCCACCACGCGGGAACGGCGATGCGTTTCCTTACGTCCTATTATTCTATTCAGGAGGGAAAGACAACGATTCTTACGGGTTCCAAGAGAATGAAAGAAAGACCAATTAAAAATCTGGTTACCGCTCTGCAAAATCTGGGTGTCGAAATCGAATATCTGGAAAATGAAGGATTTCCGCCTCTTAAAATTCACGGGAGAAAAATTACGGAGACCACAGTGGATGTTCCGGCGGATATTTCCAGCCAGTTTATCACCTCTCTTCTTCTGATTGCCGGAAAACTGGAAAACGGACTGGAAATAAATTTAGTAGGCAAAGTGACTTCACGGTCTTATATTGAAATGACGCTCAACATTTTAACCCGATTTGGAATTAAAAGCAGCTTCATCGAAAATACCATAAAAGTTGAAAAATTTGATGTGAATAGTCAATCGTCAATTATCAATTATGAAGTGGAAAGTGACTGGAGTTCGGCATCTTACTTCTACTCTTTCGCTGCGTTGGGAAGAAAAACCATTCATTTAAAAAGCTTTTACAAAGAATCTACACAGGGAGATTCGGCAATTGTAAAAATTTATGAAGAATTTTTCGGAATTAAAACGACTTTCACGGAACAGGAACATAAACTAAAGCTTGAGCCGATTGAAGGATTTGAATTTCCCGAAAAGATCGTTCTGGATATGAATAATTGTCCGGACATCGCCCAAACACTTTGCGTAACCGCAGCAGCCCTGAAAATTCCTTTTGAAATTTCAGGATTGGAAACTTTGCGTGTAAAAGAAACTGATCGTCTTTTAGCTTTACATAATGAACTAAAAAAGCTGGGTACGCAAACAGAATTTACAGATTTGACGATTAAATCTATTAGTTTCAACGAACCTCAGGAAAATATTTCCATTGCAACGTATCAGGATCACAGAATGGCGATGAGCTTTGCGCCGTTTTGTTTAATAAAGGAACTGACTATTGAAGAGGAAAATGTAGTGGAGAAATCATATCCTATGTTTTGGGAGGATTTGGAAAATTTATTAATTAAAGAATAATATTTACACATAATATCAATTTATAGTTGTCATTTCGACGAAGGAGAAATCTAAAAACAGATTCTTCATTCCACTGAGTTTCATTCAGAATGACAACAGAGTTTAAATTTACATACAATCAGATGTCACAACATAAAACCATCATCATTACCGGAACTTCCTCAGGAATTGGTTTCGTGTTAGCAGAATATTTCGGGAAAAAAGGTCATAAAGTTTATGGCTTAAGCAGAAAACACACCGAAAGTCAGTATTTCAAATCGATTCCGACGGACGTTACAGATAATGAAGCCGTACAAAATGCGATTGCTGAAGTCTTGAAAACAGAAAACAGAATCGATGTTCTGATCAACAATGCCGGAATGGGAATGGTAGGAGCTGTGGAAGATTCTTCCAAAGAAGATATTTTGAAACTGTTTAACCTGAATTTGGTCGGAGCTGTACAAATGATGAGCGCCGTGATGCCGAAAATGCGCGAAAATAAATTCGGACAAATCATCAATGTTTCCAGTATCGGAAGTGAAATGGGACTGCCTTTCCGAGGATTTTATTCGGCTTCAAAATCGGCTTTGGATAAAGTAACGGAAGCGATGAGATACGAAGTTTATCCTTGGAATGTGAATGTCTGCTCGCTGCATTTGGGAGATATCAAAACAAATATTGCAGAAAACCGGGTGAGAACAAAAGTTTCAGAACCTTACAAAAATGTTTTCGACAAAGTATATGCTTTAATGAATTCTCACGTGGGCGACGGAACAGAGCCTCTGGAAGTTGCAGCATATGTAGATCAGCTTTTAAGCAAAAACAAATGGAAAGCACATTATTATTTTGGTAAATTCGGACAGAAAATCGGAGTTCCGCTGAAATGGATTCTTCCGCAGGGAACTTATGAAAATCTGATGAAGAAATACAATAAACTGGCTTAAATTGAGTTGAATGATTGGACGCATTGTCATTCTGAACGGGATGAAATGCAGTGAAGAATCTTTTTGTATTTTTATAGAGATTCTTCATTCCGCTTCACTATATTCAGAATGACAAATTGAAATTAATTCTAAAAATATTTTTTATACTGTTTTGCGTTTTTGTACAGGCGCAGAAGAAGCATTATTTCCTGATCGATTCTGAAACCAAGGTGAAGAAAAAGGTAAAAGATTCTGCTTCAGCAGTGAAGTTTCTGGATTCTCTGGCTCAGACCAATTACTTTTTCACCCAGTTGAAAGAAGTCAGAAAAAAAGGTGACAGCACAGAAATATTTTATGACAAAGGGAAGAATTTCAACCAGACTTACGTTAATCTTTCAGATTCTATTTCAAATAAAACGAAGATTCAGAAAGAATTTTTCACTAAAAATTTAGATTCAACAAAAAGAAGCATCAACAAAAAGTACATTGATGAAGGCTTTGCATTCAGCAGAATAAAATCCAAATATAAAGGACAGAAAAACGGTTATCCTATTGTAGAACTCGACATCAACAAGAACGATAAAAGAACCATTGATAACTTCGTGGTAAAAGGCTACACCAGTGTTCCGAAAAGATTCATTAAAAATCTTGAAAAGGAATTTAAGGGAAAAACCTATGATGATAAAAACCTGATTGCCATTAATAAGTCTTTCCAGAGCCATCAGTTTGTTGCTTTGGAGCGTCCTCCGCAAACGTTATTCACCAAAGATTCCACGAGCATTTATCTTTTCATGGAAAAGAAAAAAACCAACAGTTTTGACGGGGTCATTGGTTTCGGAAACGATAAAACGGATAAATTTACCCTGAACGGAACTTTGAATGTAAATTTCAGAAATATTTTCAACAGTTTTGAACTCATCAATCTTTACTGGCAGAGAAACCCGGATAAAGGGCAAACTTTTGATCTTCAGACCGATATTCCTTACCTTTTTAAATCCAATGTGGGTCTGAATATGAAGGTGAATATTTTCCGTCAGGATTCTACATTTGCCAATGTAAAGGCACTTCCGGCATTTTATTACCATCTGAACTCCCGAAATAAACTGGGACTGAGAGGAACTTTCGAAAGCTCCAGCATTATTGATACACTTTATGTTCAGGGTAAAGATTACAACAAAAAAGGAATCGGAATCTGGTTTGAAATGGTAGAACCGACCGATATTGATCTTTTCCTTTATAAAACAAAAATTAACGCAGGATACGATTATTTAACGACCACATATACCAAAGACAATATAAAATCTCCGCAGAATCAGTTTTACTTCTTTGGAGAGCACAATTATCATATCAACGGAAATCATTTCCTCAACATCAAAGCGGAAGGAGCGATGATGGATTCTAAAATCGACTTTTCTGCCAATGAATTGTACCGTTTCGGGGGCTGGAATTCCATGCGGGGTTTCAATGAAAACTCTCTCGCCGCCGATTTTTACTATTACGGAAGTTTAGAATACCGTTATCTCATCGGAAGTCAGGCATTTTTTGATGTTTTCGGGCAATACGGACAGCTCAACAACAAATCTCTGAATGTAAAACCCAAACTCTACAGTGTCGGGCTCGGTTTCAATTTCTTTATCCCGATCGGATTGATGAGTTTCCAGCTTTCTAATGGTAACGAGTTTGGAAATCCTTTTAAATTCAACGATATTAAAATCCATTGGGGAATTTTAAGCAGGTTTTAATCTTAACTTTTCAACGGAGTATTTTCAGTTCATTTTAAGTAAAATGGATGAAGCCTCATGCAAAACAGGTTAAAGCTTTTTCTTTTATACTGAGGTAAATCATAAAATTTCACACTCAAAATAATTAAATTGAATAAAACATTTAAATTATAAATTATTGATAACGAATTAATAATGATAAAAATTTATTGTTAAAAACTTTTCATATTACATTTTAATTTATTAACTTCACTGAACAAAATATATCACCATGAAAAGATTTAAATTCAGTTTAACTTTGTCTTTAGTCGCCCTTGCTGCATCTGCGCATTTGAGCGCCCAAGACACCAATACCGACAATCACACCATTACAATTTCCGTTCCGGAAGTAGCTTTGGTAGATATTGAACCTGCCGCCAGCAAAAACATTACCTTGGGCTTCACCGCTCCTACAGAAGCCGGAAACCCGATTGTCGCAAACGCAGCCAATACCACTTTATGGCTTAATTATTCTTCTATAAAATCTGTCGCAGATCCTACCCGCAATGTTTCCGTAAAACTAAATGCCGTTATTCCGGGGGTTGATATCAACGTAACCGCTGCAGCGGCAACAGGATCGGGAGGCGGAACTTTAGGAACTCCTTCTGCACAGCTTACCTTAAGCGCCGCAGACCAAACCATTATTTCCGGAATCGGAAGCGCATATACCGGAAACGGAGCGAATAACGGACACAATCTTACCTATGCTTTAGCTCCTGGAAGTGGTCCCGGCGGAGTTGCTGCCTACGCAGATCTCACAGCTGCGGCTACTACGGTTGCAACCGTTACTTATACGATCTCGGACAATTAAGAAATACATTTTCCGATATACAGGCAGGAAGAAGTTGCAAAAATTTCTTCTTGGTCTTGTATAGCCTTTTATCAAACTTAAAACTTTACATATATTATGATAAAGCAGATCTTGCTATTTTCTTTTTTGATGCTTCAGTTTGTATTTCTGAAAGCAGGAATTGTAGTACTGAACGGACTTTCCCATACCTATAAAGTGGAAAACGGAAAAATCTATAAAGGCAAAATTGCTCTTGAAAATACAGGAAGCCGATCCCAAAGTGTAAAATTGTTTCTTCAGGATTTCAGTTATCAGTCCGATGGAACGATTCAGTATTCTGCTCCTCATACCAACGTTAAAACCAATACAGACTGGATTAAAATGAACACCAATCTGGTTACGCTTAAATCCAAGGAAAAAACAGAAATCTATTATGAAATTACCGTTCCTGATCAACTTTCTGAACCCGGAAGTTACTGGAGTGTTATTATTGTAGAACCTGTGGAAGAAATAAATCCTGATGAGAATAAGCAGGGAGTGAGCATAACTTCGATCATCCGTTATGCCATTCAGGTGATCACTGATCTTGATGCAGAGCAAGCAAAACCAGATCTTAAATTCGAAGGAATAAAGATTGAACAAGAAAACGGAAAACAGATTTTAAAAGTTGCCATTGCCAATAAAGGAAATCTGTATTGCAAACCGACAGTGGTAATGGAAATGTATGATAAAAAGAGCGGACAGAAAACAGGAAGTTTTTCCAGTCAGGCAATGGGATTGCTGCCACAAACCTCAAAATCCTTTCATATCGATCTGGAAAAAACGCCTCCTTCCCTTTATAAGGCTGTTCTCATCGCAACCGATGAAGATGAAAATGCTTTTGCCCTCAATGTGGAATTAGAAGTAAAAAATGATTAAAAACTGTGCATCATATATTTTCATTTTATTTCCGGCAGTAATTTTTTCTCAGACAAAAAGTTTTGCTGAAAAAAAAGACAGTCTGATGCCGGGAATCACCACTTCTATTCCATTTACCATAGAAAATAATTTTTCTGAAAATAAAATTTACAAGCTCTCTGTTGAAACTTCTAACCAGAACATCGTTCCCATTTTAGCAAAAGGAGAAATCGAAATCTCATCAGGAGAAAAAAGTGTATACCTTGTTCCGGTAAAAATTGCATCCGAAACTCCTCAGGGAACATATAAAATTACTCTTTACGGAACGGAAAAGAAAACAAGCGATCAGTTTTCAAATGATTTTGAATTTGTTATTTCCGGAAACCGAAAACTTTTACTCACTGCTTTAAATGCTCCTGAATTTGTAAGAGCGGGAGAAACTATCATTTCCACTTTTCTATTAAAAAACAACGGAAACTTTAAAGAAAATCTGATTCTGGAAAGCAAAAACGCGCTGATTGATCAGGAAAATTCATTGATTTTATCTCCGGGTGAACAGAAAATAATAACTGTATCAAAAACAACCAGTCCGGATTTAGGTAAAAATGAATCTCAAAACATCATACTTTCCGTTTACTCGCGAGAACATCCGAAAGAAAATCTATCTGCTTATGCAAGTGTGAAGATTATTTCAGTAAAACCATCAGAAGAAGATGTCTTTCACAGGCTTCCTGTTTTTGCCTCTCTTGCTTTTACAGGAATGGAAAACCGAGGCGATTACCAAAATGGATTTCAGGGAGAAATTTACGGCAAAGGCAGTCTGGATAAAGAAAATAAAAATCTCATCGAATTTCATGCGGTAACGAAAAATCCTGTCGAATTTAACTCTTTCACGAAGTATGAGGAATATTTTGTGAATTACAAGAGGGAAAACGTATTTATTCATTTCGGAGATAAAAATTATTCCTCTTCATTTTTAACGGAATATGCCAGATATGGACGTGGAGCGGAAATTCGAATCGATACAAAAAAGATGAGTTTCGGTGGTTTTTACAATCATCCCAGATTTTTTAGAGATATCAAGGATGAGTTTAATATCTATTCAAAATTTAAAATTACAAATGAATCCGAAATTACAGCGGGATATTTATATAAAATTCCAAGAAAGGATAATCCCGTTTTAAGTTTCACCAATTTCAGGCTGGATTCTGATGCACAGCTTCCTTATGTAACAGGAAAATTTAAATTAAATAAAAATATTGAAGTTTCCGGAGAAATTTCTTACAGCAAAACTCAAAAGACAGAGGGAAACGCTTTTATGATGCAGACGGTTGCGAATTTTAATAAAATCAGCGGAAACATCATGTATATGCGTACAAGTCCGGAATATGCAGGATATTTTAACAATACCAGTACTTTCAACGGAAATATTCAGTATCAGATTTCAAAAAAAGTAAATTTATTAGCAAATTATGTTCAGGATGCAAAAAACTTTCAGCGGGATACCCTGTTTCTTGCCGCACCTTACAGAAAATACCTGCAGTATGGAATTCTATACAGATATGCAAAAAAAGGATCTTTCTCCGTTTTCAATGGATTTCAGCGATACGAAGACCGCCTTATTCCAAAGGAGTTTGATTATAAAGAACAGTTTTTCAGAATCAGCATCGATCAGCAGTTCGGCATTTTTCAATTCAATGCAGAAGGACAATTCGGAAAAACAAAAAATTACCTTCTGAACTTTTCAGGCAATTCAAGTTTTTATACGGCAAACATCGGCTTTGAAAAATTCAGGACTTCATTCAATATCTATGGAAGTTATGCCATTACTTCAAGATACCAGATGCAAAATCAGAAGCAGGTTTATTACGGAGCGAGAATTCTGAGCAGGATTTCACAAAAGACAAGTTTTAGTTTATTTTATCAGAACAATTACATGCCTGAAGAATATTTTGCCGACAGAAACTTATTTGAAGCCTTATTTCATCAGGAAATTTTTCCGGGACACGAGTTCGATCTTTCCGGAAGATATACATTACAGCGCGGAGAATTGGGGAATAAAGATTTTATCTTCTCAATTCGATACACCGCCAGACTGGATATTCCCACGCAAAAAACAGCGGATTATACTTCTCTTTCCGGAACAATTTCCAATTTAGGCGTAAAAAAAGTGGAAGGAATCAGAGTGTTACTCGGGCATTATTTATCTGTAACGGATAAAACCGGAAATTTTGTTTTTAAAAATGTGATTCCCGGAGATTACATTCTGGAAATCGATCGCTCTACAACGGATATTAATGATATTTCAAACATCAGTCTTCCTGCTTCTTTGCAGTTAACCAATAAGGAAAATGTTTTCAATTTCGGATTAACAGGCGCCGCAGGAATTCAGGGAAAAATTGAATATTCGGAAAATGCGCAATCCAACTTTATCGGATTATCCAACAAAAAAGACCGTAAGAAAAAAGAAAATATTATCATCGAAGCCTCAAACGGAAATCAGATTTATCGCAAAATAGTGATGATCGGAGAAAATTTTGATTTCACCTATTTGCGACCCGGCGAATGGAAAGTAAAAGTTTACAGAAACGGATTGGATAAAAAGTACAAAATTCCCGTAGAAAGTTTTGATTTAACGCTAAATCCTTCAGAAATAAAAAAAGTAATCATTAACGTCATAAAGCAACAATCGGAAATCAAATATCAGCAGGAATCCATCAAAGTAACTTACAACGAAATAAAAAAATGAATTATTCAAAATCTATATTTTTAATCTTACTGATGATATCTTGTCAATTATTTTCTCAAACGACAGGAAGCCGAAATGTTGCTGTTGCCCTACCTGTCGTAACACTTATGGATATTGAACCTTCCGGAACGATCAGTTTAAATTATACAGCCCCAACTGAAGCCGGAAATGCTATAACAGCGCCCGTTGCAAATACATCAAAATGGATTAACTATACTTCAGCAATTGCCCCTTCCGGATTATCACGCAGAATCACGGCATCTGTCAACCAGACCATTCCGGGAATCGATATTAAAATTCAGGCAGCAACAGCATCAGGTTCAGGAGGAGGGACATTAGGAATTCCATCTGCACAGATTACCCTTACGACGGTAGCTCAGACTGTAATCAGCGGAATTGGAGGAGCCTTTACAGGAAACGGATCCAATAATGGACATCAGCTAACAGTAACTCTTGTAACCAACAACTATTCCAGTCTAAATGCAAGATCGAACACACCGGTTATCATTACCTATACCATAACAGAATAAAAGGAAAAAATGATTGATCTAAAGAAATTTTTTGCTAAAAATATATTTATTGCCATTCTGGTTGTATTTTCTCAGTTACAGTCACAACGCACATTAACAGTTGGCGGAACAAACTGGACAGTTACAATTCCATCGATAACCGAAGCAGGAAATAATTACACCGGAACCTACGAAAGCTCTACCAACCAAATTATTCTGGCAGCAAGCGTTCCGTTATTACTAACCAGCGGTAAAGTAAGTATGCATTACGTTGCCAATCCTACCTGGAATTCTAATCTTATTTTAAGCGCCAGACGAACCGGAGACGGAACCACAACATGCGTTGGATGTTCAATCTCAGGCGGTACAACATATACCGTTATCCCACCAACTACAGATATAGAATTTTTTAGAATTACAGCAGTACTCGCTTTGGCATCCTATTCGAACATCCCTGTACAATTACAGCTTTCCGGAGTATCGGTTACCCTTCCTGCCACAAACTATAACAGCCAGATTATATTTACAATAAGTGCTTTATAACAATTTGTTTTCTCAACTCCAGATCATCTTTTCAGGAGCTTTATCCCGCTATCCACTCTTACTCCTCGCGCCCTGCTTCCCGGGTTAGTGCCATCACTTTTCCCAATCCCGCTGCGGGGTAACCGTTTCTATCGCGGCTAGAAGATGGCAAATAATATTAATGAAAGATAATTGATAATTGATGAATGATG
>NZ_QEHP01000154.1:0-3843 GCF_003094695.1 Chryseobacterium sp. HMWF035
CTTGAATATAGTGTTAATATACAAAGAAGGAGCGTAAAACTATACGTTTTACACTCCTTTTTTATGGGTTAATGAAAATTTAGTTTTTCAGTGACCTCCAATTCAAGCGGGGTTTTTTATTCCCTATTATTTCTTATTTTTGCTTTACAATAAAAATAAATGAAATACCTATTTTCCATCATATTTTTCCTGAGTGTAGCAGCTCAAGCCCAGGTCGTCAACAAAACAGACTTCAATAAGCTTCCCAAAGATAAAGACACGCTCGTTATCGATTCCGGGAAAAAAGACTCTTTAAAAATATTTAAACCAACTATTAAAGATTATCTCTATCAGAAGCAGTTTTCTGAAAAGAAAGTCTTTGATACCGTGATGACTTTCGATAAAACGTATATTTTTTCTCAGTATAACAATAAAGATAACTTTGGAAGAGCACAGGTCGCAAACATAGGTGCAGGATTTAATCCGCTTACGTACGAAGTGAATGCCGAACAAAATTTAGCACTATTACCAACCAACAAAGCATATTGGATTTTAGGCGTTAATGATATCAATTACTATGACGTAAAAACGCCGACCGCAACCTTCATTTACCATAATGCAATGAAAAACGGAGCGGCTTTACGATCTTCTTACACGCAAAACATTGGGAAAAGATTTAATTTTTCTCTGGAATACAGCGGATTGCGTTCTCAGGGAATGTACAGAAATTCATTGGCATCCAATAACAATACTTTGTTTACAGGACATTACGTCTCAAAAAGCGGAAATTATGAATTGTTTGCACACTATCTTCATCAGAATGTGAACAATCAGGAAAATGGAGGAATTGCAGTAGACAGTTTATTTCAAAACGGCGACAGCAATTCAAGAAACAGACAGAATATGCAGGTGAATCTTACATCTTCAAGCTCACAGTATTCCTACAGAAGATATTATTTAACCCATCAGTTTGCCCCTTTTAAATCAGAAAAAATTCCTTTTAAAATAAGACATACCATTTCTCATCAGGGAAACAAATATTACTATGCCCAAAGTGCCGCTGAAACTTACTGGTACGATGCTCCGGATGAACTGGTGACAGGAGCTCCGCTTACTTCAAAAAAATATTCAGACAACTTCAGCAATACGGTAAGTCTGGTTTGGGACAATGAGAAATTTAAACTTGATGCCGGTCTACGTTACCAGATGCTGAAATTTGGTTCTAATGAAATTACCCTTCCGATTTTAGTGATTCCTACAGAAATTAAAGAAAGCCGAATCGGGGCAGTAGGAAACTTACAGATTAAACTTTTTGATAAAATTCAGTTGAATTCATTTCTTGAATTTTCTAACGGAAGCCAGTTCGGAACCTATTTAAAAACAACCAACAATCTGAAATTTGAGCCGGTAAAAGATTACTTTGTGAATGCAAAAGTAAACTTTCAAAGCGCTTATCCATCCTTCAATTATCTGTTGAATACTTCCGTGTATAATAATTACAACTATTATTTTCAGAATGCCCAGAACCAGACCATCTCAGAAATCGGAGGAAGTGTTGGCTTAAAGTGGTTCAAAACAGAATTGTTCGCAAACTATTTCAGAATAGATAATTATACATACTTTGATGCTATTGCCATGCCTCAGCAAAGCGGAAGTCCCGTTAATATTTCGCAGATCGGAGGTGACGCTACTTTTAGCTATGGTAAATTTCATTTAAATACAAGACTGCACTTCCAGAACGTTTTAACCAATAAAGATTTGCTTCCGTTACCAAGTTTTATAGGTCGTGCCAATTTCTTCTTCCAGTCCAAAGCCTTTAAAAATGCGGCGGAAATTCAGACCGGAATTAAAGTATATTATTTTTCGAAATTTGCATCTCGGGAATTTTTTCCAATTCTTAACGAATACATCTTACCGGGTTCCAATTCATTTTCTATCGGAGGACAGCCGATTGCCGATGTTTACTTCAATCTTAAAGTTAAAAAAATGTTCTTTTTTATTGAAGGACAACAGGTCGGAACTTTCCTTTCTAACAACAAAGCGTATGCATTTCCAAGTTATCCGGTCTACGATTTCAGGCTGAATCTGGGAATTGTATGGTATTTGTTCAACTAAAATATAGACAAGTTGAAAACTATAAATAAAATATCTTTTCAGGATATCCAAAGCATACCTCAGTTAATCAAAGATTTTTTAAATCATGATATCGAGGGATTTGAAGAAAAAACATTTTCTTTAGATCATTTTAAGAAACAGATCGCGCAGAAACAGAATTCTTTCACAGCGGATCGGAGAAATATTTTAGCAAGCAATTTAGAAAGACAGCTTGCCCATCTTGAACTTTCTTCAAGGCAGAATGAAAATATAGATCATTTAAGACTTCCCAATACCTTTACCATCACCACCGGTCATCAGTTAAATCTCTTTTCAGGACCTGTATTTTTTGTATACAAGATTTTGCAGACCATTAAAACCTGTACTTATTTAAAAGAAAATTTTCCTGAATTTAATTTTGTTCCTGTATACTGGATGGCTTCCGAAGATCACGATTTTGCGGAAATCAATCATTTTAAAACCGAGAACAATTTCTACGAAATCAACGAAAAATCAGGCGGTCCGGTTGGAAGAATAGAAATTAACGATACATTTTTCATATCTGAATTTGAAAGAGAATTCAAAGACTATGTTTTTGGGACGGAACTGATTTTAATGCTAATAGAAGCTTATAAAGCCGGACATACATTAACTCAGGCAATCCAGATTTTAGTCAACAGACTGTTTTCAGATTTTGGCTTACTGATTTTGGATGGTGATTCTAAAGACCTTAAAAATCAGATCAAAGAAACCTTCAAAGATGAACTGCTGAATTTCAGTCTCCATAAAAGCTCAAAGGAAAAAGTAGATTTCTTAACCGGAAAATATGGAAAAGTTCAGGTAAATCCGCGCGAAATTAATTTATTCTACCTTTCGGACACGAGAGACAGAATAGATTTTGACGGTCAGAAATACTTTGTGGTAGATAAAAATATTCAGTTTACCAAAGAAGAAATTTTAAATGAACTTGAAAATTCTCCGGAAAAATTTAGTCCGAATGCATTGATGCGTCCAGTTTATCAGGAAACTATTCTTCCCAACCTTGCTTACATCGGAGGAAATGCAGAAATCATGTACTGGCTGGAACTCAAAGATTACTTTTCAACCATAAATGTTCCTTTTCCGATCCTGATTCCCCGAAATTCTATGCTGTTTTTAAAAGAAAAAACATTGGGGAAAATTGAAAAACTGAATCTGAAAGTAGAAGACTTCTTCCAGAACTTTACAACAGTCATCAACAATAAAATGCTGGAAGATAATTCCATTCTGGAAATGTTGGAGCAAAAGGAAAATACACTCATCAGTCAGTTTGCCGAACTTAAAAAGATTGCCGAAACCACGGAAAGATCTTTCGGAAATATGGTGAAAGCAGAAGAAGTAAGACAGTTGAAATCTTTTAAAAGAATGAAAAAACGTCTTCTTCATGCAGAAAAGATTAAAAAAAACGAATTGATGGAAAGACTGGAAAATCTGTTTTTAGATGTAAATCCTTCTAAGAATTGGCAGGAAAGGGTTTGTAATTTTAGCGTATTTTTTGCAGATCATGGATATCAGTGGTTAGATTTTTGTTTAGAAAAAATAGAAATAAGAGAGTCGGAATTTATAGTTATTGCTTATTAAGGATAAAGAATCTATTATTGCGTTTTAAAAATGAACGTAATGATGTAAAAAATTCTTATATCTCTCCTACAAAAGAGATGTACTGAAATTCTAAGGATAATAATTCTTAGCTCGAAAGCATGGTATATAATACTGCATATTATTTAGAGC
>NZ_QEHP01000155.1:0-5077 GCF_003094695.1 Chryseobacterium sp. HMWF035
CATTATTTATCTAGAAAAAGTATAATTAAAAATACTTCGGTTTTTGTACATTTGAATCATTACAATTGTATCTTTTTAAATTTAAAATAAAAAAACTTTACAGAATGATGTCTGCAACAATTTCTCCAAAAGTGTTCGATTTTCTTAATCAACTTACCGTTAACAATAACCGCGAATGGTTTACGGAAAATAAAAACCTTTACACGGAATCTCAGGAAAATGTGATTGCTTTCCTTGAAGATCTCATTAAAGAAATGTCTGGTTTTGATGATGAGCTGGGAAAAATTGATGCTAAAAAATCTCTGTTCAGAATTTACAGGGATACACGATTTTCAAAAGATAAAATCCCTTACAAAACGAATTTCGGAGCGTCACTGGGAATGGGGAAAGGAAGTCAGAAAGGCGTATATTATCTGCATCTGGAACCGGGGAAATCGTTCATTGCCGGAGGAATTTATATGCCCGAATCTTCAGTTTTAAAGGAGTTGAGAAAGGAAATTTCTTTATATGGAGAGGATTTCCTTAAAGTCATCAATAACAAAGAATTTAAAAGGTATTTTCCGGAGCTTGATCAGGATGATAAGCTGAAAAAAATTCCGCAGGGTTTTGAAAAGGAAGATCCGATGGGAGAGTACCTCAAACTGAAAAGTTTTATCGTGGTTTATAACCTGAAAGATGAAGACGTTTTCGATAAAAATGCCGTGAAAAATCTTGCCAAAATCTTTAAAGTGATGAAGCCTTTGAATGATTTTCTGAATACGCCGTTATTGTAGGTGAATTTGTTCAACCTTCACAGGTTTTCAAAACCTGTGAGGGTTGATTTATTCTTCCAATCTTGAAGAAATGTCCATCTGTTGATGAAGAATTCTTATGATTTCAATTTCTTCGTTTTTAAGATTGATTTTATAAAAGATAAAGTGCGATTTCACTCTTGAACGAAAATATCCTTTTCGGATTTCATTATAATCTTTTCCTGATTTTGGATTATCAGATAGATATTCAATTTCATCCATCAGTAAGTCGAAATAATGATCTGCCTGTTCTTTTGACCAGATTTCGGATGTGTACAGCCAAATTTTTTCTAAATCAATTGATGCTTCTTTGCTGATTTTGTATTTCATTATTCAGCAGAATATTTCTGATGAAGATGTTTCAAAAATTCTTTACGGTCAAAATTCTCCACGAATCCGGATTTTTCACCTTTTTTTAATTCGTTGATTAATTCTGATTTTTTAGATTCCTCATACTCAAACATTCGTAACGCAGCTCTCACAACTTCACTTGCAGAAGAGAATTTTCCCGATTTAATCTGTTGACTGATAAATTTCTCGAAATAATCGCCTAATAAGATGGATGTGTTTTTTGCCATTATTTTAATTTTAAATCAAAAATACCAGTTTTTGGTATTTTTTCAAAATGGAATTAATGAAACTAATAAAATTGATGAATAATTTAGATCTTCAAAATGCGGAATTTAGTATTATTTTAAGAAAATTTAAAGATAAATAAATTCATCATAAAATTGCACAGGGATGCGGAATTTTTGAGTAATATCTATTGAATATAATGTTTCTTGGTCAATCTCATTTTCTAGATCGTTTATAAACATTATATATAAACTATTGCCCTCATCATCTGGATCTGTTTCTATTTCGTCTTCGTCTACAAAAAATGTTAGTTTTTTAAATAAAGTTTTATATTCTATGTGATTATTAAATTTATAGATTATACTGTTGAAACTTTCAATAAATTCTTTATTGACATAATTTCTTTCATCAAATAAATATTCTGAAAGTAAATTTAATATATATATAAAACTAAATGGAATTAATAAGTGTTCTTTAAAGTTCGGTTTTTCATACTCTAATCTACTCAAAAATTCGAGTGCAAATTGAGGGCTTAAGTTTTGTTTAGTGAAAATTTCAAAAACTAGTTTATAGTAATATTGATTAGGCTTTGACGATAATGATACCGCAACGGCTAATTCATTGGAAATATTTGTATCATAAAATAGTTTAACTGGAATTTCAGGTAACTTAACTATATATTCGGCAGCCAAATATTCTTGCATAGATTTATGTACAAATTCGTATTGATCATATGCTGATTTAACTATTATACCATTATGACTCTCAATTTCTTTTATAACCTTTTTGTTTTCTTTAAGGGGTAAATTAAAATCTTCATAAATTCTGTTATAGGTATCAATGAAAATATCTTCAGAATATTTTTTTTGGGAATAATTCACTGTTAAATCGAAGGCAAATTGAGCTAAAAACTCAAATTTTTGTTCACTATCAAAGTTGGCATAATTGGATTCTCTTACGATTCCCCTTTGTTCGTCCCATTCATCAATCAGTATCCTAACAAGTTTTTTGTAAATTGATTTAGGTTTGTCATAAAATTTACCTGTTCTTTCATATATTGCACATAAATGCGCAAGAGTTAAAGGTCTCAAGGATAGGTCGTAAAATTTCGATTTTCTGAGTTCTTTTAAAAAACTATCTGATTTTTGCTTTTCTGAAAACCATTTTTCTGAAAATTCCAAAGTTTGATCATCATTTAAATCACAGATTTCATATTCAATAGAATTTTCTATAGTATAATTATAGGATGGACTTCTGGATGTTAATATAACAACTGTTGATGATAAATTTGACATTAATGATTTAATTTCTTGATAAAAAATGTCAACTCTTGTAGGTTTTATTTCATCAAATCCATCTAAAATTAAAATTGCTTTTAAACTGTTTAAATAGCTATTTATATATCTATTTCTAAGGTTTACATTATCAATATTAAAAGTTTTATCTTTATCTTTAGCAAAAACTTCAATGCCTAAAGTTGTTTTAAGTATTGAATATATTGATTCAGAATCATTGATGTCTCTTAAATTAATTAATATAGGAAATGAAAAATCAATGTCAATTTCAGTATTTAGAATTAACTGACAAATATGCTTTACTGTGGTTGTTTTCCCTGCTCCTGGTCCGCCTAAAATAACAATGTGATTTTTATCTTTATTTCCTAGTAATATCGTTTCAATATTCCGTCTAATATCATTTTCTTCGGGAAATTTTTGTCGTCTTGGTTCTAGCTGAATGTCTAAGTCAATATAAGTATCTTTTAAACTTTTATTTCCTTTTAATTCTTTAAATGAAATAAATTTAGTTGTATTAATTATAAATTCGTTATGCTGATAAATAGCATTTTCAAGATCTTCTTGATTAACAATAAGTTCAATTTTGTGATTCTCTAACGTTTTTTTTACTGCTGAAATACCTTCTTTGACAATTGTAGTGACAATTGTTTTAATAATCATACCTTTTATACTCATTATTTATTTTTATGGAATTAGTTTTAATCAAATTTAACAATAATTTTCCCAACCTCATAATTTCCACCCACTCAAAAAATAAAATCCGCCACAAATTTGCCCACCCAATTTTTTAAAAGTAATTTTGCATGAATCTAAAATAAAAGTAAAATATGTCAACTTACGTAGTTGTAGGTCTTCAGTATGGAGATGAAGGTAAAGGAAAAATCACGGATGTTTTATCGGCAAAATCAGATTACGTTGTACGTTTCCAAGGGGGAGACAACGCGGGTCACACAGTTTATGTAGGTGAAGAGAAATTCGTTTTGCACCTTCTTCCATCGGGAGTTCTTCAGTGCAAAGGGAAATGTATCATTGCGAACGGAGTAGTGGTAAATCCTAAATCTTTCATTAAGGAGGTGAATCAGATCGAAAGCAAGGGCTTAAAGACAGATCACATTTTCATCAGCAGAAGAGCGCATGTCATCATGCCTTACCACATTCTTTTGGATACGTACCGTGAAGAAGAGCACGGAGGAACGCAGATTGGGACAACGAAAAAAGGAATCGGACCTTGCTATGAAGATAAAATTGCAAGAGTGGGAATCAGAATGATCGACCTTTTGAATCCTGAGATTTTAAGAGACAAAATCGAGAAAAACTTAAAAATCAAGAATTCTCTTTTTGAAAAATACTTCGGAAAACCTACATTGGACGTTGAAGAAATTTACAACGAATATTTAGAAATCGGAAAACAGCTTCAGGACAGAATCGTAGATACCGAACTTGAACTGAATGAAGCGATCAGAGACGGTAAAAATGTTTTATTCGAAGGAGCGCAGGCTTTAATGCTGGATATCGACTTCGGAACGTATCCTTACGTAACTTCATCCTCTCCGTCTACAGGAGGCGTTTGTACAGGAGCGGGAGTTCCGCCGACTTCGCTGCAGAACTTAATTGGTGTTGCCAAAGCATACTGTACAAGAGTTGGAAACGGACCTTTCCCTTCAGAACTGGATAACGAACTGGGTGAGAAAATCAGACAGATCGGAGGAGAATTCGGAGCAACGACAGGAAGACCTAGAAGAACAGGCTGGTTAGACCTTGTTTCTTTAAAGCACGCTTGTATGATCAACGGAATCAATAATTTAGTGATTACAAAATTAGACGTTCTTACAGGAATTGAAAATTTAAAAGTCGTTACACATTACAAAACAGAAGACGGAAAAATCATCGATTATTTCACTTCATCCACCGAAAAATTATACAACTACGAACCGATCTATCAGGATTTGCCAGGTTGGAACGAAGATATCACGAAAGCCAGAAGCTACGACGAACTTCCGCAAACCGCTCAGGAATACATCGAGTTTATCGAAAAATATTTAGGAATCAACGTTTATTTGGTTTCTGTTGGTCCTGAAAGAAGCCAGAATATCATCAGAAAAGAATTATTCTAAGAATATTTTTTCAACATACAGAAAGAGATCATCAAGCGATGGTCTCTTTTTTTATGAATAAATTTAAAAACTAAATTTCTACTTTCTGTTTATTCTGTAAATTTCAACCATCAACCATCAACCATCAACTATCAACCATCAACCACCAAAAAATTCCCTTTTTCAGGAGCTTTTTTCAGCTTTCGCTACTCGCTTTTTTGAGGTTTCGGCGGCGGCTTTGCTAGTCATGGTCGGAAGAAATCCGACCTCTTTTATGTTTTGAAAACTTTGTCTGGATTTCCTCCTGCAAAAATGATTAATA
>NZ_QEHP01000156.1:0-1106 GCF_003094695.1 Chryseobacterium sp. HMWF035
CAAGCCGTTAATACCACTGCTGATGAAATGATGTACATAAACTTTTTCATACTTTAAAATACTCTGTAAAGATTAAACCCAAAGAAAATCTGCCCTTTCTCCCATTTTCCGGCTGCATTGGTTAAATAACCGATGTCCGAATTCAGCTGGGAATTGGTGAACAAAAGCTGGAACACATGTCCCCCGGTTTCTATATCCATTCCTAAAGAAAGCGGATTTTTATAGAAACTGTGATTGTCGAAATTCACAAAATATTCTGCATTAATAGAAACTCTTTTGGAGATTTTATAACGTCCTCCCAAACCTGCAAGAAACTGATTTTTATCTTCAATAGTAGGTTCGTAGAGATTTTTGTGAACGTAAGATGGCGTTAGCTGAAGAGAAAATTTATCGCTGAATCTTCTGGAAATTAAAGCCTGCGTAAGATAAGAAAGTCTGTCCCCAAACTGAAGATGCGGATAATTATCTTTGCTGAGATCTGTATTTACCGCCAGAACATTGTAGCCTACAACGTCTATAGGAAAGTTTTCGCTCTGTTTTACGAGCTTATATTTTACTCCGCCTTCGAAAGTTTTAAGGTTGGTTTCTCTGGAAAGGCTTACTGAGATCCCGTCTGTAATGCCATAAATGACGCCGAGTTTTGTGGAAGCATCATCCAGCCCGAAGAAGTTTTTAAATCCTTTGCTTACATCACCGAAGCGGTGCGCCACAACAATATACCATTCATTCTTTGCGGGAAGTTTGGTAGATTGCCCGGTTACAATTTGCAAAGCTTTAAAAGCGGGTTGGGAAACATCGGTGTTTTTCGTCTGAACGGTATCAATATCTTTCAGCAGATCTTCCTGTGCAAAGGAAAAAACTGAAGCAAACATTGACAAAAATAAGAGAGTTTTTGTCATACACATTTATTTAAATTAGTACAACAAACTTATCGACTTATCGACTTACAATTGTGTGATAAAAGTCACCGACTGAATTGTTTTTATCAATGAAAATGTTAAAATAATTTTGAATATCCGTTTTCTAACCTAAAGCTGTGATATTAGCAATAATCAGCCTTTCAAATAACTTTTCTCCAAAATATCTTCGATTTAACTTGTAAATAA